>CAZQNK010000005.1:0-60613 GCA_964594955.1 uncultured Clostridia bacterium
TGCGTGCGTAAAAATTAAATTCCTATAAAACAATTAAATGCCGAAAGGCGCTATATTTTTTTGTTTACCTTACTGAAAAAAGTAGTATAATTAAAGTAGATAAAAAATTCATCGGGAGAAAGTTATGCTCTGTCAACACTGCAAAAAAAATGTTGCTACAATTAATTCCGTCAATATAATAAACGGAGAAATTTTTGAAAGCCACTTGTGTTCTTCGTGCTATGCTTCGCTCTATGGTGAACTAAATTCAAAAGCCAATGCCGATCTTTTAACGGGGCTGTTCGGTTCACCCTCTCAAAGAAGAAAGGTGTGCAAGGTCTGCGGAACTACATATGCCGATTACGAACGCACGGGGCTTTTGGGCTGCGCAAGCTGTTACGATGTTTTCAAGGAAGAGCTTTTACCCTCCATACAGCGTATTCAAGGCAAGATAACCCATGTCGGGAAAGTCGGGGAAAATAATGACGAGCTCGGTCTGCACCGCAGGTTAAAGACCTTGCAGGAACAGCTTGAAAGCGCCCTGCGTGAAAAGCGTTTTGAGGACGCGGGGCGGTTAAACGGCCAGATAAGTTCGATAACAAAAAAATTATACGGAGGAGATGACGATGGCAGGCGTTGAAAAAACAGTGGTTTCTACCCGCGTGCGGCTTGCGCGCAATCTTGAAGGCTATCCTTTCCCCTCTCACTTAAAGGATGAAAAACAGGCCAAGGAGATTATTCGCCTCGTGTCTTCGGGATTGAACAGGCTGGACGAGTTTAATCTCTATTATATGGACAATATTTCTCAGGAGCAGGCGCTTTCTTTAAAGGAAAACCACCTGATATCACCGAACCTGATTGAAAACAAACGCTATTCCGCGGCGCTTATAAACCGTGAAGAAAGCGTTTCGATTATGATTAATGAGGAGGATCACCTCCGCGAACAGTGTATAGTAAAAGGTCTTGACCTCCGCCTTGCTTACGAAACAATGTCGGAAATCGACAGCCGCATTTCCCGTTCGATGAAGTTCGCCTATGACGAACAGCTCGGCTTTCTCACCGCTTGTCCTACCAACCTCGGCACGGGATTAAGGGCTTCAGTCATGTTCTTTCTTCCCGCGTTGACTATAAACGGACTTATGCCGAGGGTAATACGCAGCGTTTCCCGTCTGGGCTTGACGGTGCGCGGCAGTTACGGCGAAGGCAGCGAAGCCGAGGGTTTCATCTATCAGATAAGCAATGAGGTCACCCTCGGAGTAACCGAGGAGGAAATTTTAAGCCAGGTAGAGGAAGTGGTTTACAAGGTCTGTTCGCTTGAAGAGGCGGAAAGGAGCAATCTCAAAAAGGGCATAGCCGCGCTTGATATAAAGGACGAATGTCTGCGCTCCTACGGTATACTTACCAACTGTGCAAAGCTCAGCACGGGAGAGCTCGCTAAACTTGCCGCATATGTTAAACTCGGCGCCTGTCTCGGCTATATAAATCTTGACGACGTTTCGCTTATTGACGACCTTGTGGTAAAGATGCGGCCCTCTAACATAAATGCTGCGGCGGCAAGGGTGCTGACCCCTATGGAACGCGACGAATACCGTGCCCAACAGACGGGCAAATATTTAAAAAAGATTATAAGCTGATATCCCCGACCGCCATTTTAAATAAACGGTTGATCATGGGGAAAAGGGCAAAAAATAAAGGGAGGGAATTTTATGGAAGATTCTTATATGAATAAATTTACGGATAATTTACAGCAGGTAATGTCCCTTGCCGAAGAAGCGGCTCGGGTCTACGGCAGCAGCTATATCGGCAGCGAACATATCGTTTTTGCCATGCTGAACTGCCCCGATTGCACTGCGGGCAAAGTGCTTCATTCATGCGGCGTTTCAGAGCCGATTTACCGCGGCTATTTTGCCCGTTCGATAGACCCGAATTCCAACATAAACGATTATACGCCCCGCACAAAGCACATGATACAGCGCGCCATTGAACTCGCTATTGAAATCAACGGCGACGATTCTCTTGCCGGCACTGAACACATGTTGCTTGCGGTCATGTCACTGGCGGACTGCCTTGCGGTGAAGATATTCCGCGCAATGGGCGTAAATATAACCAATCTTGCGAGCAAGGCGGAACTCGCCGTAACGGGCGGTCAGGACAACGACCCGCTTGACGAAGGAATATCTTTTTCGACGATGTTTGAAAACTTTTTCGGTGAACCCAAACAGTCCTCACAGACAAAAAAGGCAAAGGATAATAAGCAGAGCGCGCTGGATAAAAGCGTTCTGCAATACGGCGCCGACCTCACGCAAAAGGCACGCGAAGGTAAGATAGACCCCGTCATAGGCAGAAAGAAAGAGATTGACAAGATAATTCAGGTTTTATCCCGCCGCACAAAGAACAACCCCGTGTTGATAGGCGAACCCGGCGTCGGCAAGTCTGCCGTTGTAGAGGGACTTGCGCAGGCGATAGTCAAGAACGAAGTTCCCGAAATTTTGAAGGATAAGATAGTCTTTTCGCTTGACCTTGCGGGAATGGTTGCGGGCGCAAAGTATCGCGGCGACTTTGAAGAAAGGCTTAAAAACGCCATTTCTTCAATCCAAAGCAACGGCAACGTAATACTTTTTATAGATGAGATACATCAGATAGTCGGCGCAGGCTCTACGTCTGAAGGCAATATGGACGCGGCGAATATCCTGAAACCCATGCTTGCCAGAGGCGAATTGCAGACGATAGGCGCCACTACCATTGAAGAATACAGAAAATTCATTGAAAAGGACGCGGCTTTGGAGCGCAGATTTACCCCCGTACAGGTGGACGAACCGACTGTGGAGGACACCGTTGAAATTCTCCGCGGCCTGCGCGATAAATATGAAGCCCATCATAAAGTGGTCATTACGGACGAGGCGATAATAGCCGCCGCAACCCTTTCAGACAGGTATATAACGGACAGATATCTGCCCGACAAGGCGATAGATTTAATCGATGAAGCCGCCTCGCGCGCCCGTCTTAATTCGCTCAACAGCCCCGAAGAGGTGAAAGAGTTAGAGGAAAAATTGAAACGCCTGAACCTTGAAAAGAACAAGGCGGCAAAGGGCGAAAATTATACGCAGGCGCAGAAGCTTGTGGATGAAATAAACGCAGTTCAAAGCAAGATAGAAAAGCTCAAATCAGAATGGAAGGGTGAAAAACAAAAGACGGCTCCCTGTATCGGTTCGGAAGAAATTGCGGAAATCGTAAGCGGTTGGTCGGGCGTGCCCGTCGTAAAACTTACCGAGCAGGAGAGCGAAAAGCTATTGCACCTTGAAGAAAATCTTCATAAGCGCATTATCGGTCAGGACGAGGCGGTTTCGGCCGTAGCAAGGGCTATCCGCCGCGCGCGCGCGGGGCTTAACGAGCCGAACAAGCCCATAGGTTCCTTTATATTTGTAGGTCCCACGGGCGTCGGTAAAACCGATCTTGCCAAAGCGCTTGCAGAAGCCATGTTCGGTGACGAAAAACTGATGATAAGGCTGGATATGTCCGAATATATGGAAAAGTATTCGGTTTCCAAACTTATCGGCGCGCCTCCCGGATATATCGGCTACGACGACAACAACGGCGGACAGCTGACCGAGCGTGTCCGCAGAAAGCCTTACAGCGTAATCCTCTTTGACGAGGTTGAAAAAGCGCACCCCGACGTTTTCAACGTTCTGCTGCAGATACTTGACGACGGCAGGCTCACCGACAGCAAGGGCAGGGTGATAAATTTCAAAAATACGATAATTATCATGACGTCCAACGTCGGCGCAAGTCAAATCAAAAAGATGTCGTCGTTCGGCTTCACGTCGGGTGAAGAAGCGGACGAGGGTTACGACAGAATGCGCGATAATATCAATGAAGCGTTGAAGGAACAGTTCAAACCCGAATTTTTAAACAGGCTTGACGATATAATAATATTCCGTAAGCTCAGTAAAGAAGAAGCGGGCAGAATATGCGGTAAAATAATCGAAGGGCTGTCGGAACGCCTTAAAGCAAGGAATATAACGCTCAATGTTTCGGACGCGGCTTTGGATAAGCTCCTTGAAGAGGGCTACAACGATTTATACGGCGCACGCCCTTTAAAACGGGTAGTGCAAAAACGCATAGAAGATCGGCTTTCAGACGAAATTCTCGCAAATCATGTTCTCCCCGGCGAAACGGTCACCGTGGACGTGCGCGACGGCGAATTTGCCTTCCGTTCGGAAAAATAAATAATTAAATAATCAAGAAAAAAGCGACTCTACTTACGGTAGAGTCGCTTTTTTTCTTGCGGTAGAATGGGATTTTTATACGGTAGACGGATGTTTGTGCGGGTGTAGAAAACATCTGCGCAAGTGTAGTGAAAAGCGGCTTTAAAGTAGGTTTACATTATGGGGGAAATGCGTATAATCATAAATGCAACGCGGTTGAGTTTTTTTGGACAATGCTGTATGTATAAAGTGATTGCATGAGGAGAATAAATTATGAAGGAAGCAGTTGCCGCCGTAGCCTATTCGGAAGCGGGCAGGCGCAAAGATATGAATGACGTTAATTGTAAAAAAGGGAAAATCTCTTCCTTTTATTCCAAAGGGGAAGAAATTTTCAATGCGGTCTCGCATATATCGGGCGGCGGTCTGGGATTAATAGCTTGGATCGTTCTGCTGGTTTATGCGTTTCCCGATGCGAATAATATGATAGCCGTATCGGTGTTCGGCGCAAGCATTGTCACGTTGTATACAATGAGCTCGCTCTATCATTTTCTGCATGAAGGCAAAGCAAAGTGGGTGTTCCGCATCTTCGATCACTGTACTATTTTTCTGCTGATTGCGGGCACATATACGCCCTATTGCATGATTGCCCTTAACGGAACGCCTTTCGGCTTGCCCATTTTGATAACCGAATGGGCGCTTGCCGTTGCGGGTATAACGATGAACGCCATCGGCATGAGGAGTATGGTTATAAAAGGGATATCGATGGGGCTGTATTTCGTCATGGGTTGGCTGATTCTTATAGCCTTCGTTCCGCTCATAGCCTTCCTGTCTGCGGCAAGTATCTGGCTTTTATTGGCGGGAGGGATTGCTTATACGGGCGGCATAGTCTTTTTCGCGCTCGGCAAAAAGGTAAAATATTTCCACTCAATCTGGCACCTTTTCGATATCGCGGGCACTATGTTGCAGTTTGCAAGCATATTATTGATGTTGATGTAGTTTCGTTTAAATTTGCTATTTCCGTGCAGGGTCAACAACTGTACGAAAATCCTTTGGTTGGGGCGCCCGTTGCCGTTTGGCAACGGGCGCTGTTGCAAAAAAATAAGGGCTTCCCGTCGGGGAAACCCTTTTTATAATTAAAGTTTTATATTTTCAGAAATCTACTTCTGTATCGTAGTAGCAGCACTTCAAAAGTTCCATCATTTCGCGGAGGCTCGGCTTGCGGGGGTTGGAAAGCGTGCATGCGTCCGCAATTGCGTTTTCTGCAATTTCGGGAAGTCTTTCAAGGAATACTTCTTCGGGAACAAAGCCCTGTGCGCAGGGATAGCTGTCTGCGCCGTATTCTTTGATGCAGTGGGGGATGTTCAGATCGTCGTTCATCTTGCGCAGATATTCGATAAGCGCTCTGACCTTTTCGGAATCGCTTGCGCTCTTTTTGCAGATGCCCATATAATCCGCGATAACGCCGTAACGCTTTCTTGCGGTAAGGTTCTTGGCGTTGAAAGCAATAACTTTGGGAAGATACATGGCGTTAGCCGCACCGTGAATAATGTGCGCGCCGTAGTCGGCAAACGCCGCACCCGTCTTATGAGCCATTGAATGAACAATGCCCAAAAGCGCGTTGGAGAACGCCATGCCCGCAAGGCACTGTGCGTTATGCATGCTGTCGCGTTTAGCCATATCGCCGTTGTATGAGTCTACAAGGTCGTTTTGGATCATTTTGATGGCGAAAATAGCAAGGGGATCGGTATAATCGCAATTAGCGGTTGAAACATACGCTTCGATTGCGTGCGTCATAGCGTCCATACCTGTGTGGGCGACAAGCTTTTTGGGCATTGTTTCTGCAAGGTCGGGATCAACGATTGCAACGTCGGGAGTGATTTCAAAGTCTGCGATGGGGTATTTGATTCCCTTTGAATAGTCTGTTATTATTGAGAAAGCCGTAACTTCCGTAGCCGTACCCGAAGTGGAGGATATAGCGCAGAATTTAGCCTTTTTGCGGAGAGCGGGTATACCGAATACCTTGCACATTTCTTCAAATGTGATATCGGGATATTCGTATTTGATCCACATAGCCTTAGCTGCGTCGATAGGCGAACCGCCGCCCATTGCGATAATCCAGTCGGGCTGGAATTTAAGCATAGCTTCGGCGCCCTTCATAACCGTTTCAATGGAAGGATCGGGTTCGATGCCTTCAAAAATTTCAACTTCAAGTCCCGCTTCTTTAAGATATCCGACAGCCCTGTCAAGAAAGCCGAACTTCTTCATGGAACCGCCGCCTACGCATATCATCGCCCTTTTTCCGTCAAAGTTTTTGAGAGCTTCCAACGCGCCTTTTCCGTGGTAGAGGTCTCTCGGTAAAGTAAATCTTGCCATATAAAAACTCCTTTAAAATATTTTTTAATCGAGGTTACTTAAAAACCTCCTATATGATAGTACATGAAAATTAATTTGTCAATAAAATATCGATATTTTTTTACTTAATTATTGATAATATTTATTATGGCTGTCATATAATTTCGGTATAGATATTTTCGCCGTTAAACGTTAAAATTTTCAGACAAATTTTTCTTGCTCCAAGCCGTTAAAATTTATAAAAAGCTTATATATTCATACTTGACTTTATTGCTTTACTGTAATATAATATTGCAGAAAAATATCTATGGGAGTTAATTTATGGATTTAAAATATGAACGCAAAAACGTCTATAAAGAGGCGGACGGCAAACAGCTTGAAAAAATTTACGCCTTTGCCGAGGATTATAAAAAGTTTCTCGATAGTTCCAAAACAGAGCGCGACGCCGCTCTTGCCGCACAGCGGCTTGCCGAAGAAGCCGGTTACAAGCCCTTTTCATTTTCTGAAAAGTTGAAAGCGGGCGATAAACGCTACTTTATAAACAGGGGCAAAAACACATTTTTGATTAGCGTGGGCACCGAAGATATCGCTAAGGACGGCGTCCGCATAATGGTAGCTCACGTCGATTCTCCCCGTCTTGATTTAAAACCCAATCCCATGTATGAAGAGGCGGGGTTGTGCTATCTCAAAACGCACTACTACGGCGGAATTAAAAAGTACCAGTGGACGGCTTTGCCCCTTGCGCTTCACGGCGTGGTAATGCTCCGCGGCGGCGAAAGAAAGGAAGTATGCGTCGGGGAAGACGAAAACGACCCCGTATTCTATATAACCGATCTTTTGCCTCATCTTGCAGGCGACCAGAGTCAAAAAACTTTGGGCAAGGCTATAGACGGTGAAAGCCTCAACGCCATAATAGGCGGACTGCCCGCCGTAGGCGATGAAGATGAAAAAGAGTGCGTAAAAGCGGCTATATTAAAACTTCTCAACGCAAAGTACGGTATGACTGAAGTCGATTTGCAATGCTCCGAACTCTGCTTCGTTCCCGCCGGCAAGGCGCGTGACGTGGGTTTCGATAAAGCATTGATTTCCGCATACGGTCACGACGACAAAGTGTGCGCTTACCCTGAAATGCGCGCTCTCTTCGATTACGATTCGCCCCACACCGTTATGGCTGTATTTGCAGATAAGGAAGAAGTTGGTTCCGACGGTACTACGGGCATGCAGAGCAAAGTTATCAACGACGTAATCGATACGATCGCGGCTTCCCTCGGTGCAAATCCCATTGAAGTACGGTACAATTCCAAGTGCATTTCTGCGGACGTGACGGCGGGTTATGACCCCGCGTACGCTTCGGCGTATGAAAAGCGCAATTCCACGTTCATATCATGCGGCGCGGCTGTTTCCAAGTACACGGGCGCGCGCGGCAAGTCGGGCACAAACGACGCTCATGCCGAATTTATGGGCTTTATCCGCGATATTTTCGACGATAACGGCGTATATTGGCAGACGGGCGAGCTCGGCGCAATCGACATCGGAGGCGGCGGAACGGTGGCAAAGTTTATCGCAAATCTCGGTATAGACACTGTGGACGTGGGCGTTCCCGTGCTTTCCATGCACGCCCCTTACGAATTGATTTCCAAAGCAGACGTTTATTCGCTGTATCTTGCCTGTCTTGCGTTCTGCAAGTAAAGTATTATATTATTATAAGCGAAAAAAGCTGCGGGCTTTCAAGCCCGCAGCTTTAACATATCAGATTAATTAACCTTCTTTTTTAGGGGTAAAATAATAAATATCCGTCGTCACCTGTCTTACAAAAGCTTTATATTTATAGCAACCCGATTCAAACAATACGGAAACGTCGTTGCCGTTCGCGCAAAGTCCCTCGCTCATAGAGGGCAAAGCGTAGTCGCGTATAAGCGAAGAGCTGTCTATAAAGTACATTTTGAGATCAGTCGTTTTTTGCGCTCCCGTTGTCGTTTTAATACCCTCGTAATTGAAGTTCTTACCCACAACCGCTTTATAAGTCGTACTTGAAGACGTAATCTTGCTCCAATCATATTGAAGAATATGTGAAGGCGCAAGCCCGTAGCTTTGCGAAAGGACGAGCGAACCGTCCGTAGTTCTCGCTATCCCCTGTATAAGCTCCGTAACGGAGTATATACACTGAATTAGGGGAACTTTATTTTCATCGGAAAGATTGCTGTCAGAAAGAAGCGTAAGCCCGTATTTATTCGTAGAACTTGTATTCACGTTGTACTCGTAAACGAACGCGGTATTTTGATCTCCTGCGGGCGTCGTCACGCGGTGCGTTTCCGCAGTTTCGTAATTGCCCTTGCGGTAAAATTCGCCTACATACAGCTTGTCAGTTGAGTCGGAGTCGTAGTAGAAACAGAAGTCCGCTCCGCAGTTCGCGTTAAAGCTTGCGGTAAACTGTATGCCGAGCAATTCGTCATCTTCCGCACCGTCCTCTAAATTTTTGCTGTTTTCCTGCGCTTTTTCTATAATTTCTTTTGCAATATTGGTGTATGAGGTTGCACTTCTTTTTGCAACGTATACGGTACTGTCGGAAGCGACCCAAAGAGTGGAACCGTTTGTCGCAATGCCCCCGCAATGTCCGTAAAAAGGCTCTCCGTCCTCATTATTAACGGTCACATAGCCCTCATAGCCCGTCTTTTCACCCGACACATATATTCGTGAAGCGCCTTCTTTCATATACGCGGAGATAAAGTAATATTGCTGCGTGCCCGACTTATTGTCTCCGTTTTTGTCCGTATAGGAATAGGTTGCGCTGTAATTGGCAAGTCCCTGCGGTGCGGCGCCTTCATTAAGCCCGGGAATTTCCGTACTTACCCTGAATTCGTCAAAGTCGGAATAGCTGTCGCCCCAAAACCATATTAAAAGAAAAATCGCAAGCGCCACAATTACGGTAAATAATGCGGTCGCAGTTATAAGTAATTTTTTGTGTTTCATAAATTTAGCCTTGAATTGTAGTTTTAATTATTGTAGCAAACTTCTTTTAAAAAAGCAAACTATAACGGCGTGATTTTCAGTAAATGTTTTACAGTTGACTTGTCGGTATTAATAATGTTACAATATCTGCGAGGTAAAAAATGACCGATTTACACATTCATACTGATTTATCCTTCGACAGTGAAGAAAAAATGCAAAACTACGTCCGCACGGCTGCCGCAAACGGCGATGAAGCGCTCGGATTTTCCGAACATTACGATTACGACGTTATTTTGTCGGGCGGGGATATGGCGCACATTCCCGATTTATCTGCTTTTTTTGCCGAAGCGGAGAGGTTGTCAACGGCTTTTCCTTCCGTAAAAATTTTAAAGGGCGTGGAACTTGGTTATTGTGCGGAGGCCGTTCCGCGCTATAAAGCCCTGCTTAAAGAAAATAGTTTCGATTACGCAATTCTCAGCGTTCACACGCTTGCGGGACGCGGAGACTGTTATTATCCCGAATTTTACGATGGATTGACAAGGGAGCAGGCTTATTCGTCATATCTTCGCGCCGTGCTTGAAAGCGTAAAATCGGATTTGAATTTCCAAATAGTCGGACATATCGGCTATATTGCAAGGTACGCGCCCTATAAAGATAAAAGGCTTGAATATAAGGATTTTTCCGAACTTTTTGACGAAATTTTAAAAACGGTGATCGCACGCGGTTTACACCTTGAAATAAACACCTCGTCAAAGGGGACGGAGGGGGATTTTCTGCCCGATATTTCGGTTATAGAACGCTATATCGCACTCGGCGGGGTGAATTTTACGTTCGGCAGCGACGCTCATTCGCTGCAACGCTACCGCGAAAGGGAAAAGCTTGTGCGGCAATTTCTATTATCGCACGGCATTAATGAAATCGGCCGTTTTGAAAAGGGCAAACCGATAAAAGAGAGATTATAAAATAAAGGCGCGGGCTTTACAGCCCGCGCCTTTTATTTTATAAAATTATTACGCCGTTTCGGTTTCCGTTTTCGGAGTTTCCTCCGCAATTACTTTGCGGCTTATTATAATGTGCCTCGGGCACTTGTTTACGCAGGTAAGGCAACCCGTACACTTGGTATAATCGATTATAGGCAGATTATCCTTCATCGTAATTGCCCCGTGGGGACAGTTTTTCGCGCATATGCCGCAGGCGATACAGCCCGCCTTGCACGCGTTCATGACTTCTTTCCCCCTGCACTTTGACGAACAAGCCACATATACGGGCGCGGAGAAGGGTATGCGCTCTATAATGCCTTTGGGACAGGTTGAAATGCACGACCCGCAGGATATGCACCTGTCGGGGTCGACGCGGGCAAGCCTTCCCGATACGTTTATAGCCTGTTCGGGGCAAATCGCCTTGCAGTCGCCGCAACCGAGGCATCCGTAAGGGCAAGCTTTATTTCCGCCGAGCAGCGAATTATTCGCCGCGCAGGAGGGGTTGCCCTTATAGACGAACTTATCCGCGCAATTTTTCTCTCCGCCGTTGCATTTGACCACTGCGACGGTGGGTTCTTCGTCCGTAAGTTCTATGCCCAAAAGCTTTGCAATTTCGGCTTTCTTTTCGGGCGAGGTGACGTGGCAGTCGGAAAGATTGCCGTTCCCCTCCGCAAGCTTCTGCGCAAAGCCGCTGCATCCCGAGCACCCGCAGCCGCCGCAGTTAGCGCCCGCAAGGTTCTCTAAAATTTTTGTTATCTTTTCGTCGACGTTTACTTTAAAAACTTTGCCTACGATCAATATAAGCGCGCCTATCAATAGGGCGGAACCTGCAAATATGCCCGCAACAATGCCAACGGTTATCCAAGTCTGAGTTGAAATCGCTAATAAATTCATAATTTCCCTCCCTTAAACCGTAATATAAGTGAACACCATAAACGCCATGCATATAAAGCTTGCCGTCACCATTGCCGTGGGGAAGCCCGCAAACGCCTTGGGCGTCTTATAATAGTTCAGTTTTTCGCGCATGCCGCTCATTATAATCATTACGAGCGTAAAGCCAAGTCCCGCGAACAGTGCGTAAAGAACAGCCCAGCCCATGTTCATCGAAGCCGCGCCGATTATGGACGACATATCCCCGATGACGAGTTCGGTAACGCCGAGCACCGCGCAGTTCGTGGTGATAAGAGGCAGATATATTCCCATTGAACCGTAGAGGGAGGGGGAAAGTTTCTGTATAATCTTTTCAAGCATCTGTACAAGCGAAGCTATTATAAATATGAAGAATATGATTTCAAGGAAGTCTATCCCCAGCGGAACCATAACGTATGTGTAAATGGGGTAAGTCACCGCCGTTGCCAAAACCATAACCACGGTAACGGCGACGCCCATGCCGACAGCGGAAGAAGTCTTTTTGGAAACTCCGAGGAAGGGGCATATGCCGTACGTCTTTACGGTGATAAAGTTATTTGTAAGCACCGCCGCAAGAACGATCGATATAAACGTAGCCATATATTAAACCGCCTCCTTCAAAAGATTTTCGCGGGAAAGCTTGTTTGCCTTGACCCTTTTCGCGCGTTCGAAAGTATCTATAATCTGTACAAACGCCGCAATGCAAAGCCCGTAAACCATAAACGCGCCTGCGGGAGTCGCCAGCATGCCAATCGAAAAATCCATTATTTTCAGACCGAACAGGGAACCGCTGCCGAAGAATTCGCATATCATGCCCATTATCGTAAGCGCCGCGGTAAATCCGAATCCGTTTGCAAGTCCGTCAACCGCGGACTCTATCACCGTGTGCTTATTCGCGAACGCTTCCGCCCTGCCTAAGATTATGCAGTTTACCACAATAAGCGCAAGGAATCCGCCCAGACTGTCGTATAAATCGGGTACGAATTTTTCAAGGAACATTCTCGCGAAAGTAACGAGGGTAGCTATTACCACGATATAGCAGGGTATGCGCACTTCGTTGGGAATCAATTTGCGCAAAGCCGAAATTATGACGTTGCTCAAAGTAAGAATCACCACAACGGTAAGTCCCATGCCGAGTGCGGACGAGGCGGAGGAGATAAGTCCCAAAGTGGGGCAGGTTCCCAAAACCAACATAAACGTGGGGTTCTGGAAGATAAGTCCGTCCAAAGTTATTTTTTTATATTTGTTCATTAACTGTTCCCTCCTTCCGCGTTTGCCGCAATGCAGTTATCGTAGTTGGCGACGGCGAACGCCCCCGCATACGCGCAGATAAAGCTGGATTGCGTCGCGCCCGTGGATATATCCGTGCCCGCATTGCTTCCTGGGTACGTCAAATTATCGCCGAGCATATCCGTAAAGTACGATAAATCTTTGCCTACAAAATTATTCACGTCGTACATCTTGCCCTCGTAGGACTCGGTTGTCGAACCGTTGGTCACGATTTCAAACATAGTGATGGTTTTTGCGGCGCCGACCTCAATAGTAAGCGTAAACGCAGTGGGTTCAAGCGACTTTGATTTCGTTACGACGGAATAAATAACTTTATCCCCGTCGACGGCGTAAGTCGTTTTGTCCGTATTGATATAGTCCGTATAAGAGAAATTTTCATAGGGGTTTACGGAAGTTTCGCCGAAAATTTCCGTCTTGACGTAGCTTATCGCTCCGTTTACAGCGTTATCTATCGCCGTGGAAGATTTCGTCGCGCCCGAAGAGAGGTAGCCGCCGTTGATGTCGTCCTTCGATTCTTTCTCCCTCGGTTCGTATATAATTCCGTCCGTATATCCCTCGGAAAAACTCGAAAGGAAGCTGTCCGTTATCTTTCCTATGAACGACTGTCCCACGTTGGAGTCAATTGAAACGTTTCCTATGCCCGTAACTCCCGTGGAATCAACTTTAACGGCAACATAGCAAGTGACGCTGCCGCCGCTGTAGCCGCCCGTACCTTTGGAAAGCACGAGGTAGTTAATTTCGCTGTTTTCGGCAAATGTAATTTTGTACGCCTGTTGAATTTCTGCGTCGCCGTACGTTACTGGCTCGTCTATAAGTCCCTTGGGATCCGTTTCGCTGCTGTCGATAACGCCGTCGTTCTTTCCGTAAATGGTTATGGTAAGACCAGAATCGTAAATCTTGCTTATAGCCCTCTGCAACCTTTCGCCGTCGGTGACTTCCAAAAATCCGTATGCTACGGTGAGGAACACGCCGCACACAAGCAGTATGCACAGCAAAGATACGATGCACTTAAAGGAGACGCTTTTGAAAAACTGTTTTGCCGACATATTAATTCGCCTCCTTTTTCTCTTTTTTATAGCCGAAAGGCTTTCTTATGAAGTATTTATCTATAAGAGGAACGAAGCAGTTCATTATGAGAATGACGAACGACGCAACCTCTGCATTTGTCAGGTACCTCAATACGGCGAGCAGAACCGCGCCTACGATATAATAGAAAAGCTGTCCGTAAACGCCCTTCGGCGAGGTGGAGTAATCGGTAAACATGAACACCGCCGCGAACATCGCGCCGCCCGATAAGATGTGGGGCAGGAAGAGCGTTACGTCTAAGGTGTATTTGGTTATATCGAACCCGCCGTCCGTTTTGCAGGGGTAGAACCCCGATAAAAGCACGGCGCACACGCCGAACACGGCAAGGAACAGCAGGGGTTGCCACCACTTGATAACTCCGCGCACGCAAAGATAGATATATCCTACGACTATCGCCGCCTTGCACGTTTCGCCTATGCAACCCGCAACGCCCGTGCCGAGGAATAAATCCAAAAGTGAGTAAGCGCTTGCGTTGCCCTGCAACAGCACACCCGAAAGGTTGGTCGCGCCGCTTAGTATGTCTGAACTTATTGCGCCTATTTGCGACAAGGGATATTCGGTCATGGTCGTCACAAAGCTTAAAAACATTATAACTCGCCCCGTCGCCGCAGGGTTCACAAGATTTTTGCCCGTGCCGCCGAAGAACATCTTAACTATGGCTATCGCGAATATCCCGCCTATAAGTACTTCGTACCATTTTACTCCGGAAGGCACGATCAGCGCAAGTATAAGTCCCGTTATTACAGAGGTCAAATCGAATTGCTTTACCCAGCGTTTGCATACCGCGCCCGCGTTGCGGAACTTGTCCGATACGCCTTTATTTGCTATAAAGAACCACACGAACTCCGTCGCTACGCACGACGCTACCGAAACAAGTTCTATCACAAGCGCCCGCCAGCCGAAATAAACTATACCCATTATTGCGCAGGGCAACAGAGCTATCACCACGTCCAACATAATGGAACGGGTCGTTTTTTTCGATTTGACGTGGGGAGGGGTGGAAATTACTATACTGTTATCCATTGCCGTTCTCCTTTTTATCGTTGGGATTATCCATCGTTTTGCCCGAAAGCGATACCATGGGCGCGCTTCTGCCCTTCTGGTCGGCGGGCTTTTTCGCCGCGGGCGCGCCTATTTGTTTTCTCGCCCACGCCTTGGTCTTTCTTATCGCCTGAATAAGCGGCCTGCGCGCGGGACAGATATACTCGCACGCGCCGCACTCTATGCAGGACAGCGTGTTGCCGTATTTTGCCGCCGCCTCGAAATCGCCCGCCGCAGAATAGAACGCCGTATTCATCGGCATAAGATGCATGGGGCAAACGTCGGCGCATTTTCCGCAGTTGAGGCAGGGGGTGGGATCCTCTGCCGCAGCCTCTTTGTCGGACATAAGAAGTATGCCGGAGGTCGTTTTATGCGTATAGTGGTCGTAACTTGCAAGCGCCACGCCCGTCATGGGGCCTCCCTGGATTACCTTTTCGGGGGTAACGCTTTCGCCGCCGCAGTATTCTATTATATCCTTAATGGCGGTGCCAACCCTGACCCAAAGGTTCTTAGGCTCTTTAACGGCTCTGCCCGAAACGGTGACTATTCTCTCGTAAAGGGGTTTGCCCAGTTCAACGGCTTCGCATACGGCAAAGCAGGTTGCAACGTTCTGCACGACTACCCCCGAATCGGCGGGCAGCTTGCCTAAGCCTACCTTTCTGCCCGTAGTGACGTAGATAAGCTGTTTTTCGCCGCCCATAGGGTATTGCTTGCGCAGAATTACGGGCTGTATGTCGTTATACGCCTCGAAAGCCGCAATGCAGTCGGGCTTGTTCGCCTCTATGCCGATAATAATTTTATCAACGCCCAATGCTTTTGCAATATATCTTGCTCCGCGCGCTATCTCGTCCGTCTTTTCAAGCATAAGTCTGTGGTCGCACGTCAGATACGGTTCGCACTCGGCGCCGTTCACTATTAAGGTGTCGACGGGCGTTTTGGGCGAAACTTTGACGGCGGTGGGGAACCCCGCCCCGCCAAGACCTACTATGCCGCAATCCTTTATCCTCGCCTTTATCTCATCTGCCGAAGGAGAGGAAAGGGGTGCAAAAAATTTCGTTTCCTCTTTCCCGTTGGGCTTGATAAAGATAAAAGTTTCTTCCGCGCCGCCCGCGCCACGTTCGCCCTTTATCGCCGTAACAGTTCCGCACACGCTTGCAAATACGTCGGAAGATATCGGGCCTTCCGCTTTGGCGATAATTTCGCCCAAAGCAACTTCCTGCCCGACTTCCACAACGGCAGTTGCAGGTTTGCCAAGCGATTGCGAGGTGGATATGGCTACCGTTTCGGGTATTGGCATTACTTCGCACGCTTTCGTTTCGGAAAGCGCTTTTTCGCCGTGCGGATGCACGCCGCCGAAGTAGTATTTACCTCTTACTGCTTTCAAAATTTACCTCCGTTTTCTTAATACGTTTATGAATTACCTGCTTAAATTCCGTGGGACTTTTGGCTTCTGCACGGTTAAAAGCAAATTATTGCCGTTAAATCTTGTCGTTATCAGCTTTTTTCCTGTTTTTTTCGCTGCGGTCGTAAATTGTCTTTTCAAAAACGTTCATTGGCACGCCGCGGAATATAAGCATGATAACTCCGCCTACGATCGCTCCCGAAACGATCCCCAAAAGCGCAAGGTAAGGCATATAACCGAACATTAAATAGGAATGGCTCAGGAACACAAAAACTATATTCTGCGTAATATTGTGCGCAATTGCGGCGCATATTGAAACGGCGAAAAGCGATATCTTCGGATACACAAGGTACATTAAAACAGAAGATACCGCCATTGAAACAACTCCGCCCGTAAAACTGTAAAGCATAGCAGAAATATTCCCCGCATATACCGCGCCAAACAGCGTACGGATACAGACGACTATCAATGCTTCCCACGGGGAATACATAATAAGCGCCACAAAGGAGAATATATTTGCAAGCCCCATTTTAGCCCCCGGCAAAACAAGCGGGGGAAACAGGCTTTCTATAATAAAAGTTATCAGGCTTAAACTTGTAAGAATAGCCAGCGCTGCTATTTTTTTAGCGGCGAATTTTCCCGACCTCATCGTCAATATTATACACCATTGTTTTTAAATAGTAAATAGCAAATTTAAAATTTTATCATGTTGCGCAAAAAAAGTTTTTAAAGCTGTATGCGCCTTTCTGTTGCCGAAAACAATATATGAAAATTTGAATTCACAATATATTGTGCCATGTTAAAAAATAACAACACAATATTTTGATTATTTTCTTGACAAACGTAAAAACGTCTGCTATAATTTAATTCCAACTGAAAGGTCGTACGGCAACTGACGAAGAAGCGAATTGACGCAATGAAGCCGCGCGGCAGCAAATGTCGTTCGTCTGGGCTATTTCTTTTTTGAAAATAGTCTTTCTTTTTACACATTTTTTCGGTTGTGCAGGCAACGGTAAAGGGGTAATTTATGCTCGGTAACATTCATTCTTTTGAAACTTTCGGCACGGTTGATGGCCCCGGGATAAGGTTTGTTGTGTTTATGCAGGGCTGTCCCATGCGCTGTAAGTATTGCCACAATCCCGACACCTGGTTCTCCGCGGGAAACCGATATTCTGCGGAGGAAGTTGCAAAAAACGTTTTAAAATACAAAAGCTATTTAACGGGCGGCGGCGTAACCGTTTCAGGCGGCGAACCGCTGTTGCAGACTGAATTTGTTACCGAACTTTTCCGCATACTTAAAGTACAAGGCGTGCATACCGCTATCGATACGTCGGGAATAACTTTCGATATATCTGATGAAAAGTGCGTCGAACGCCATGAAAGATTGCTTGAATATACCGATCTCGTTCTTCTCGATATAAAGCATATAGACGATGACTGCCACCGCGCGTTAACGGGCATGTCAAATAAAAATCCGCTCTCGTTCGCGCGCTATCTTTCGGATAACGGCAAGGATATGTGGATAAGGCACGTTCTTGTTACGGGAATTACGGATAACGACGCCTATCTCCACCGCTTAAAGGAATTTATAGATACCTTAAAAACGGTAAAAAAGGTGGAGGTTCTTCCCTATCATTCCATGGGGGAGGTAAAATATGAAAAACTCGGACTTGAATATGCGCTGAAAGGGCTTGAACCTCCTTCGGCGGAAAGAATACAAAACGCAAAACAAATATTAAATATAAAAACGAGGTAAACTTATGAATTTTGAAGCTTGGGAGGGCTTTAATACGGGTAAATGGTGCGAGGAGGTGGACGTGCGCGACTTTATACAGCGCAATTATACGCCTTATGAAGGTGACGACGCCTTTCTTGCGCCCCCTACGGAATCCACTGAAAAACTTTGGGCCGAAATTTTGGAACTCTCCAAAAAGGAGAGGGAGGCCGGCGGCGTTTTAAAAGCCGATACTAAAACAGTTTCCTCTCTCACTTCGCACGGTGCGGGATATATAGACGAAAAATTGGAAAAAATCGTCGGTTTACAGACGGACGAACCCTTTAAACGCGCCCTGCAACCTTTCGGCGGGATAAAGATGTCCACGCAGGCGCTCTCCATGTACGGCTATGAAATCGACCCCGAAGTTACGGAAATTTTCACCAAATACCGCAAAACACATAATGACGGGGTGTATGACGCATACACTCCCGAAATGCGCCGCGCCCGCCGCGCCCATATACTCACGGGCTTGCCCGACACCTACGGCAGGGGCAGAATAGTGGGCGATTACAGGCGCGTAGCGCTGTACGGCGTGGACTTTTTAATAGAACAGAAAGAAAAGGACAAACTTCTTTTAGACGGCGATATGACTCCCGATAAAATCCGCGACAGGGAGGAGCTGTCCGAGCAGATACGCGCCCTTAAAAATCTGAAAAAGCTTGCCGAAATTTACGGCAAAGACATTTCAAAACCCGCAGAAAGCGCACAGCAGGCTATTCAGGCGCTGTACTTCGGATATCTCGGCGCGATCAAGGACCAGAACGGCGCGGCGATGTCCATCGGCAGAAATTCCACCTTCCTCGATATATACATTGAACGCGATATATCCCGCGGTCAATTGACGGAAAGCGAAGCTCAGGAGCTTGTGGATCACTTCGTTATGAAGTTGAGAATAGTCAAGTTCATGCGCATAAAAGAATACAACGAACTGTTTTCGGGCGATCCTACCTGGGTCACCGAATCCATCGGCGGCATGGGCGTGGACGGCAGAACGCTTGTTACGCGCACGTCGTTCAGAATATTGCATACTCTTGAAAATCTCGGTCCCGCTCCCGAACCCAATCTTACGGTGCTGTGGAGCAGGGCGTTGCCCAAGGGCTTTAAGACGTTCTGCGCAAGGTTGTCAATCAAAACTTCCGCCATACAGTATGAAAGCGACGACCTTATGCGCCCCGAAATGGGCGACGATTATTGCATAGCCTGTTGCGTAAGCAGTATGCGTGTGGGCAAGGATATGCAGTTCTTCGGTGCGCGCGCAAATCTTGCAAAGTGCCTGTTATACGCTATCAACGGCGGCAAGGACGAGCTTGTAAAGGATAAGGCAACGGGCAAAGCTTTGCAGGTTTCGCCTGAATTTGCACCCATCTTCGGTAATGATAAACTCGACTATGACGAAGTTTTAAGAAAGTATGAAAATATGATGGAATGGCTTGCGGGTCTGTATGTCAACACCCTCAATCTTATCCATTATATGCACGATAAATACAGCTATGAAGCGCTTGAAATGGCTTTGCACGATACGAAAGTAAGGCGGTTTTTCGCCACGGGCATTGCAGGGCTTTCATGCGCGGCGGATTCGCTTTCGGCAATCAAATACGCCGAAGTATATCCGTTAAGGGATGAAGAGGGAATAGTTACGGATTTCAAAATCGTGGGCGATTATCCCAAGTACGGCAACAATGACGACAGGGCGGATAAAATCGCCGTATGGATTGTAAAGACCTTTATGAACAAGATTAAAAGTCATTACACTTACCGTGAAAGCGTGCCTACCATGTCCATTTTAACGATAACGAGCAACGTGGTTTACGGCAAGAATACGGGCAATACTCCCGACGGCAGAAGAAAGGGAGAACCCCTCGCCCCCGGCGCCAATCCCATGCACGGGCGCGATTGTTGCGGAGCGCTCGCCTCGCTTGAATCGGTTGCAAAAATCCCCTACGAATTTGCCCGCGACGGTATTTCCAACACGTTTTCGGTAACGCCAGAATCACTCGGAAAAGAAGAATAAAAAGGAGAAAATTAAAATGTCTGTAAGAGAAGAAAATTTAATAAATATGCTTGACGGCTATGTAGCCGACGGCGGACATCATCTCAATGTAAACGTTTTCAACAGGGAAACCCTTTTAGATGCCCAGGCCCATCCCGAAAAATATCCTCAACTTACTATAAGAGTTTCGGGCTATGCGGTAAACTTCAACAAGTTGACTAAGGAACAGCAGGATGAAGTCATATCGCGTACGATTCACAACTCGCTTTAATCCAATGAATTTTATTTCTTGGCGACAGCGCAATATTAAGCTGTTTTTACGGATTAAATCAGCCCTGCGGCGCTTATTATTGCGCCGCAGGGCTGATTTTAATTTTTTCCGTAAAATTCTAAGAATAGTAGCCGACCGCGCCTTTAAAAATCGCGTATGCAACGGTCTTTCTGTATTCTGCGGAACATAAAAGCGCCTCGTCCTCGGCATTTGTCAAAAAACCGCATTCGACTATGACCGAAGGATTATCTGTACATTTCAGCATATAATAATCCCCCGTAAGCGCGGATCGGCTCTTTATCGATTGGTCAAGCGCGTTCAGTTGCGTCTGTATGCACGTTGCAAGCTCCTTTCCGCTTTCGCTGTCGGGGTTGTAAAAGGTCTGCCCTCCTCTCCGTGACGGAATGGTGCAAGAATTCTGATGTACGGAAATGACCATATCTGCGGCGCTGTTTTGAATAATCTCCTTGCGCTTTTTCATGTCGCGCATTTTAAAACCGCTTGTCGGCACGCCGTACAGTCCGCCGTTAGTCGTTCTCGTCATTACAACGCAAAACCCCGCTTCCGAAAAATAATTTTTCAATTCCCTTGCAATATAAAGGTTTATATCGCTCTCTTTTACGGACGTTTTAGCGCCCGTTACCCCTGCATCCACGCCGCCGTGCCCTGCGTCGATAACAATCACTCTTTCATGTGCGGAGGCGGAAGAGGAGGCAACGCCCGCAAATATCCCTGTTGCTATTCCCGCAACAATTATCGCCGCAAGCGCTATTATGATACCCTTTTTAAATACAATTAATTTCACGCTATATACTATGGTTTAATTGATTTTTTTATGATTAAGTGCTATAATTAAAATAACTATTCGTTACAATTCGTGCGCGTCAACGGCGCGGATATCGGTAAATCAATCTTCAATGTTCAATATTTTGTCCACCGTCTCCGATCGCGAGGCAAAACTTATAAGTCCCGTAACGCTTGCTTTTATAGGCGACGCGGTATATACGCTTTACGTCCGCGAAAAATTGGCGCTCGCAGCCGATTATAATTTGGGCGCTTTGCAGAAGATGACGTCCGATTCCGTCTCTGCACACGGGCAGAACGAGCTTTTGCAAAAAATCTCTCCGCTTTTTAATGAGGATGAGGCGGATATTTTCCGCCGCGCAAGGAATTCAAAAAAGGGTACGCGTGCAAAGCATGCAACGGTTGCGGAATATAATAATTCCACGGGCGTTGAAGCCGTGCTCGGTTATCTTTATATAACGGGCAGATATGACAGGCTTAACGAACTTCTCGACTGCCGTTAAAAAATATTTACATGTCGGTAACCGTTTTATAGTTGCACGGGCAGGGGGATGCGGGGCCTACAAAATCGCCGGATTTTGCAGACGCGCAAGCCGAAAAATAAGCGAAAAAATAAAAATAAATAACCTGCGCAAGCGGGGATTGCCCGCGACGGCGCTCCCGAAAGGATAATTATGAAAACCGAAGGCAGAAACGCTGTTTTAGAACTTCTCAAAACAGACAAAAATATAGATAAAATTCTTATTGAAAAAAACGCGCAGGGCAGTCTGAACAAAATATTTGCCGAAGCGCGAAAAAAGGGTTTGCGCGTACAGTTCGTTGATAAAAAGGTTCTTGACAAAGAGAGTGCGGAAGGTCGGCATCAGGGCGTTATCGCTTTTACTGCCGACTACGAATATTCATCCATAGACGAAATTATTGCCGCAAACACCCAAAAGGGACTTGTTATTCTTTGCGACGGAATAGAGGACGTGCATAACCTCGGTTCTATCATAAGGGTGGCGGAATGTGCGGGCGCAAACGGGGTTGTCATTCCGCGCGATAAATCCGCAAGCGTCACCGAAGCGGTAATCCGCATATCCGCAGGCGCGGCAAACCATATGAGGGTTGCAAGAATGCCCTTAAAACCCGCCATCGACGAATTGAAGAAAGCAGGTTATTGGATATACGCCCTCGAAGCGGACGGCAAATCGATATATGAAACGGATTTTTCGGGCAACGTTGCGCTTATTATCGGCGGCGAGGACAGCGGGGTAAGGCGGCTAAACCGTGAAATGAGCGATTTTATCGTTTCCCTGCCTTTAAAGGGCAAGGTCAACTCACTCAACGCGTCGGTCGCGCTCGGTATAGCCGCATACGAGGTCATAAGAAGGTGACGGAACAATCTTTGATAGAAGCCGCCCGCGGCGGCGACAAAGCGGCGGAACAGACCCTGCTTGAAAGATATCAATCGCTTGTAAAGTCCGTTGCTGCGCGCTTTTTTCTCTCGGGCGGAGAAAACGAGGATCTTGTTCAGGAGGGCATGGTTGGGCTTTGTTCGGCTATCAACGGATTTGACGGTACAAAAGGCGTAAGCTTTGCCACATATGCCTATGCGTGCGTGCTTAACGCAGTCAGAGACGCGGTAAAAAAGAGCAACGGCGCAAAATATTCTGCCCTCAACGACTTTGTTCCCATAGTGGAAATAGGCGACGAATTGTCTGACTGCAATCCCGAGGACGAGGTGATCCGTCATGAAAACAGAAGGGAATTTCTTCAAAAGATTTCCGGCTGTCTTTCCTCTTTGGAATTTAAAGCCACGGTCATGTATATAGACGGCGTCAGTCTGTCGGAAATATCCAAAGCGCTGAATATATCTCCGAAGAGCGCCGATAACGCGCTCAACCGCGCAAAGAAAAAACTTTTCAAACTCTATTCTGAATAAAATCGGCAGTATAACTGCAACGAGGGGGATTTATGGCATATCTCGCTTTTTATAGGACTTTCCGTCCGACGTCGTTTGACAGCGTTGTGCGTCAGGAGCATATAGTCCGTATTCTCAAAAATCAGATATCCACGGGTAAGATAGGGCATGCCTATCTCTTTTGCGGACCGCGCGGCACGGGTAAAACTACTCTTGCCAAAATTTTTGCGCGCGCCATCAACTGTGAAAGCCCCGTAGACGGCTCCCCGTGCGGTAAGTGCGCCGCGTGCAGGGCGCTTTCGGAGGGGTCAAACCTCGACATATCCGAAATTGACGCCGCTTCTAACAACGGCGTAGACGAAATGCGCGATCTCCGCGAAAAGGTGCAATATCCCCCCGTCGCAAGCAAGTATAAGGTATATATAATCGACGAAGTGCATATGCTCACGCAGTCGGCTTTCAACGCGGTCTTAAAGACGTTGGAAGAACCGCCCGCACACGCCGTTTTCATTCTTGCAACCACGGAACCGCAGAAAATTCCCGCAACCATTCTTTCCCGCTGTATGCGGTTCGATTTTAAATTAATACCGCAAAAGGACCTTGAAGGTCTTATAAAGTCCGTCTATGAACGCACGGGCAAGGAGTACGAGGACTCCGCAATAACCGCAATAGCCCGTGCAGGCGCGGGAAGCGCCCGCGACAGCCTCTCTATCGCCGACATGTGCGCTTCATATTCGTCAGAGAAGCTCACATATGACGACGTAAACGCCGTTTTGGGCAGTGCGGACTTTGCCGAAGTCGCCGATCTTTGCTCGCATATTATGCGCGAGGATGTTTCCGCCGCACTGTCGGGCGTGGAAAATATTCTGTCCACGGGTAAGAGCGTAGGCGTTCTCGTCAAGGATATTTTATCTCTTCTCAATAATCTTGCGATTGTTAAAGTATGCAAAAAACCTCAGGAGATAGTCAATCTTCCCGAAGAAACTTTCAACCGCATAAAAAATATTGCCGACGGATGCGACGGACATAAGATATTGCGCGTTACGGAAGTGATGACCAAGGCCGAAGGCGATATGCGTTATGCCGTCAATCCGAGGATAACTTTGGAAACTGCGGTCTACAAATGCGCCGTTCCCTCTTCCGATTATGATATTGAAGCTTTGCTGTCCAGAATGGCAACGCTTGAAAAGAAGCTTGAAGAGGGCGTTAAGGTGCAATTATCGTCGATCCCCGCCCCTGCGGTTAATACCGAAAGACCTGCAACTGCTCCAACTCTCTCCGCAGAGCAAAGACCTGCCCCCGGCGGTGACGGTTCCCCCGCATATCCGTCGGATTCGGGCGCCCATACCCTGCGCACGGATGAAAAGCCCTATAAAGCTCCCGCACGCGTACGTCCCGTATTGCAGGAGGATTCCGAAGAAGATCCCTTTAAAGCTCCCGCAAGGGTAGAGGTTCAGCCTTCTCTTTGGGAAAGCGGTACGGCAAGCGCTCCGCCGTCGCAGTCCAATCTCGTCGACGGGGAAAAATCCACCGTATTCGGTAAGTTTGTAAGGGCGCTCAGAACAACGCACAAAAACGCCGTTTTGTTCACCCTTTGCATGGATCTGGGTAACTTCTTCGAAGGCGATAAACTCGTGCTTACTACTGAAAGCGAAGCCGTGTTTAAAGCGCTGAACCGTGCGGAAAATTCTAAATTCATTTCAGACGTGCTTCTGGGACTGGGCGTTCTTCAATATGAAATAAGGCTGAGCCCCAAGGGTGAAAGCGGGTATGACAGAGCGCTTAAAGAACTTAAAAACAATTTTGACGGCATAGACATAGAAATAAAGTAACGGCAATCGGGCCGAAAATACAATTCGGGAGGAATTTACAATGGCAGGATTTAAAGGCGGCATGGGCAACATGCAGAACCTTATGCGCGAGGCGCAGAAAATGCAGGAACAGATGCAGGAGGCCGACAAGGAGCTTGAAGAATATGAAGTGGTTGGCCTTTCCGGAGGCGGGGAAGAGGGCGATGAAACCGTCGTTGTATACATGAACGCAAAAAAGATAATAAACGGAATAGAATTCGGCAGTAAACTGTCTGAAATAGTCGATATCTCCGACGAGGATGACGTTGAAATGCTTGAGGATTTGATTATGGCGGCTATAAATGACGGCTACAAAAAAGCCGACGCCGTGTATGAAGAGAAGATGGGGCCTTATGCAAAGGCGGGCAAGGGTCTGATATAAATAGGTTCTCTGCGCTTAAACGTCGCATAACCGCGTCAAGCGGCGTACCGCCTTGGTCGTGTACGTCAGTGTACACTCCCTTCGGACGGGGCTTGCTTTCCTTGTTCTGCTCGTTTCATCGCAGAGGAGGAAAAGTAGCAAAATTCGTCGCTTAAACGTCGTATAACCGCGTCAAGCGGCATACGTTAATAAAGCTTTACTTAAAGGTTTACAATGGAAGTTTTTATAGAGCCGATAGGTCGGCTTATCAACCAATTTTCAAAATTACCCGGTGTGGGGAACAAAACAGCCCAACGCTATGCCTATAAAATAATCGGCATGACAGAAGCGGAGGCAAAAGAATTTGCGGAAAGTATTCTCTATTGCAAAAAAAAGGTAAGGTACTGCAAAATCTGCGGCAATTTCACCGAAGGCGAGATTTGCGACGTGTGCGCCCGCCGCGATAAAACTACGATATGCGTCGTAAAGGAGCCCAAGGACGTCGTCGCAATGGAAAAATTGCATGAATATAAGGGCGTATACCATGTTTTACACGGGGTAATCAACCCTATGGAGGGCATAGGTCCGAACGATATTCATATAAAAGAACTTCTTTCACGCATCGACGGCGAGGTAAAGGAAGTTATTCTTGCAACCAACCCCGACGTAGAGGGGGAGGCGACCGCTATGTATATCGCCAAACTTTTAAAGCCTTTGGACGTGCTTGTAACGCGCATAGCGCGCGGTATTCCTGCCGGCGGTGAGCTGGAATACACCGACGAGGTAACGCTTTCCCGCGCCCTTTCCGAGCGTAAGGAAATATAGCCTGTGGGGCGACTCTCCCGAGTCACGAAAAATTGCAGGCGCAGAATAGCCGAAATTTTTGTGAAATAAAACTAATTACGGCACAAGCAAAAATCACACTTTTTGCTTAGCGCACCCGATTTGCAGCTATGCTGCCTGAGCAGAGGGAATGCCCGCAATTAAATAACGGTGTGCCCGTAGGATTGCGGGCATGGAGACAGACTCTCCCGAGTCACGAAAAATTGCAGGCGCAGAATAGCCGAAATTTTTGTGAAATAAAACTAATTACGGCACAAGCAAAAATCACACTTTTTGCTTAGCGCACCCGATTTGCAGCTATGCTGCCTGAGCAGAGGGAATGCCCGCAATTAAATAACGGTGTGCCCGTAGGATTGCGGGCAGGGAGACAGAGTCTCCCAAGTCACGAAAAATTGCAGGCGCAGAATAGCCGAAATTTTTGTGAAATAATTTATAAAGGAACTTATTATGAAAATATCCGTTTTGGGATGCGGGCGTTGGGGTTCGTTCATAGCTTGGTATCAGGCGACAATACTCAAAAACGACGTATATAGTTGGGGACCCGAGGACGACTATTCCTATAAAATTCTAAAAACCACGGGCAGGAACGAGTATGTTGAATTGGACAAGTCCATAACTCTCACATGCGACCTCGAAAAAGCCGTTAACCATGCCGAAATAATTATAATTTCCATATCGTCGCAGGGTTTGCGCGGCTTTATGCAAAGGGTCACGGAATACGACGTCAAGGATAAAATTTTCGTGCTTTGCATGAAGGGTATAGAGGAGAGCACGGGTAAACGCCTTTCAGAAGTTCTTCTTGAAAGCGGAATATCCCGCGATAAAATCGCAGTATGGGTCGGACCGGGGCACATTCAGGCATTTACTCAGGGAATACCCAATTGCATGGTTATCGACAGCTACGACGAAAAATTAAAGGTCTTTATTGCGGATAGTTTTAAAAGCAATCTTATCCGTTTCTATTACGGCAACGATATCATCGGTTCCGAAATCGGCGCGGCGGCGAAGAACGTCCTCGGCATTGCGGCGGGCGTTTTAGACGGAAGCGGCTACGTCAGTTTAAAGGGTCCCCTCATGGCGCGCGGCGCGTATGAGGTGGGCAAACTCATAAAGGCTCTGGGCGGGGAATTCAATTCCGCTTACGGGCTTGCGCACCTCGGCGATTATGAAACCACCCTCTTTTCCGAGTACTCCCACAACAGGAAGTACGGTGAATTGATGGCTCACGGCACAAAATTTGAAAAACTTGCCGAGGGCGTAATGACGTCAAAGGCAATGAAGGCTCTGGGCGATAAATACGGGCTTGAATTGCCCATAACGACAGCCGTATACGAAGCTTGTTTCCTCTCCCACGCGTTCGAGGGCGGCGACGGTGCAAAAACGTGTATGCAAATAATTTTAAAATTGTTTGAACGCCGAACAAAGAGTGAATTTTAACCATAATACAGTCAAATACGGTTGCGTTTTTTTCGCAATCGTATTAAAATTTATACGTTAATTTTTAGAGGATAAGAAAATGTTAAGAGAAGATTTACGCAACGTGGCCATAATCGCCCATGTAGACCACGGCAAAACTACCCTTGTAGACGCCATGTTAAAGCAAAGCCACACTTTCCGCGACAATCAGGTGGTAGAAGAAAGGGTAATGGACTCCAATGATTTGGAGCGCGAACGCGGCATAACCATACTTGCAAAAAATACGTCCGTCAACTATAACGGCGTAAAAATAAACATAGTCGATACCCCCGGCCACGCCGATTTTTCGGGCGAGGTAGAGCGCGTCATGATGATGGTAAACGGCGTGCTCGTGCTCGTTGACGCCGCCGAGGGCCCCATGCCCCAAACACGTTTCGTAGTTCAAAAGGCGCTTGAAATGGGGCATAGGCTGATTATAGTAGTCAATAAAATCGACCGCCCCGATGCGCGGCTCAATGAGGTTCAGGACGAAATTTTGGAGCTTTTGCTTGAACTTGACGCGTCAGACGACCAGTTGATGAGCCCCGTCGTATGGTGCTCGGGCAGGGACGGCACGGCTACCCTCGACCTCAACGAGCCGGGCAAGGACTTAACGCCCCTTTTCGAAACAATTCTCACTCATATTCAGCCCATGGAAGTTGATGCGGAGGGCGCAACGCAGGTTCTTGTTTCCTCAATCGACTATAACGATTACGTCGGTCGTATTGGTATAGGCAGGATAGAGCGCGGCGTCATAAAATCGGGTCAGAGCGTAGTCGTCACCAACTACAACAACCGTCAGATGCAGACGGCGGGCAAAATAGCCAACCTATATACTATTGAAGGGCTTCAACGCGTTCCCTGCGAAAGCGCAAAGGCGGGGGATATAGTCTGTTTTTCGGGACTTGAAAAGATAAACATTGGCGACACCGTATGCGCTCCCGACTGCATTGAAGCGCATAAGTTCGTAAAGATAACCGAACCCACCGTTGAAATGACCTTTTCCATAAACGATTCCCCGTTTGCGGGAAAGGAAGGCAAGTGGGTAACAACAAGGCACCTGCGCGACAGGCTCTTCCGCGAGCTGTTGAAGGACGTTTCCCTCCGCGTCGAGGAAACGGAGTTTGCGGATAGCTTCCGCGTCTGCGGCAGGGGAGAAATGCACCTTTCAATCCTGATTGAAAATATGCGCCGCGAAGGCTATGAATTTCAGGTTTCCACGCCGCGCGTCATGTTCAAAGAAATTGACGGCGTTAAATGCGAACCTGTGGAAAGACTTATAATAGACGTTCCCGATGAAAGTACGGGCGCGGTGTTCCAGAGTATGGGCAACAGAAAGGGAGAACTTCTCCGCATGAGCGCCGTCGGCACGCGCACCCGCCTCGAATTTATCATTCCCGCCCGCGGCCTGTTCGGATACAAATCGGAATTTCTCACCTCAACCAAGGGTGAAGGCGTAATGAACTCCGTATTCTTCGAATATCAACCTTATAAGGGCGACTTCTCGCGCAGAAACACCGGTTCTCTGGTCGCGTTTGAAACGGGCGAAGCGGTCACTTACGGGCTTTTCAACGCACAGGGCAGGGGCACGCTGTTTATAGGCGCGGGCACTCCCGTATATGAGGGCATGGTAATAGGCGAATCGCCCAAAAACGAGGATATAAACGTCAACGTCTGCAAGACGAAGCATTTGACGAACACCCGTTCAAGTTCCAGCGACGACGCTCTCAGGCTTATCACGCCCAAGCGCATGAGCTTGGAAGAATGTCTTGAATTTATCGGCGACGACGAACTTCTTGAAATAACTCCCAAAAATATCAGGATAAGAAAGCGCATACTTGACAGCGAGCTTCGCGCAAAGGCAAGGGCTAAGGAGAAGAATGGTGAATAAAATTTTCGCCGATATAAAGGAATAAGCCGATATAAAGGAATAAGCCGATAGAAAGGAATAATAAAAGATAATATGCGGCGCGGCGGGCAATTGTTGCCCGCCGCGCCGCAAAAAAATTTTGCGCAATTTAAAGTTTACATAAAGAAATCTTGAATATTTGACATTCGCCCGTCAACAGATATAAAATATACGTATAAAATTTACCTAAGGGGTAACGCGTTATGATGTTCGCCGCAATGTTTTTTGTGTTTATATTGTTCATAATTCTTGCGTCAAGCGTGGTTGGCTTTCTTATAAGCGGCAGTCTGCTCATTGTATTTTGCGTAAAATCAAAGAGGAACGGCGGGCATAGACTTGGCAAAACCGTCTGTACCGTATTTACTTGCATATTCGCAATACCCATTTTAATCGCGCTCATAATATTGTGCATAAGTCTTCATTCACTCACAATTATTCCCGAAGATTACATAGATTGCGAAAAGATTACTTATACGGACGACGGCTTCGTTTCGGATAGCGGCGAAGAATTTGTCAGGCTGGATTTAAGCGGCAACGGATATCTGTTATACTATGAACCGTATACTCGGCTTCCAGCCGCATATTCGTACGCTCCATCGGGCAGATATAACCGCTCTTCATGGCACAATATATACGGCTATGAAAATTGTTCAGACTATATATTATATATCCGTCGCGTTGAAAATTCCGGCGATGCATTTTATTACTATGCTAAAGAGGAAGAGGCGGAAGCGCTTACGTCGTACTATAAAAACAATTATTTTTGGAGCATGAGAGAATATTCTGACGATTGGGACGGCGAATACAAGCTCCCTGAGGAATTTACCGACATACTCGAAAAGTATACGGGGCGGGAAGATTGTCAAAAGATATCTGATTTCGACTCTTTCCGCCATTCCGTTTACGCGGTAAGCAACGACTATGTTTTAACCGTTTATAATTACGATATACATTTGGAAAACGACGGCCCGTCGTTTCTCATAATAAAAAGCGAATATACAAGCGAGAATTACTTTGTTTACTATGGTTTTGTTTTAAGCGAAGAAGAGTCGCAATATTTAAACGAATTTTACAACTCGCTCCATGAATCTTTAAACGACTTTTACGGCACAGGCGGGTAATATTTGCAGACTATTACGGAGCAGACAATATATATTTTAAAAAATTAAATAGCGGCGTGCGTTTTGAAAAAACGCACGCCGTTCTTTAAGAGGACGCCAATGTTAAATTTAAGCGGCAATCTTGTCATAACGCGCCGCAAAGCCGCATATATAATATCAAAAACTGTCATTCCGACAAAAGGCGGTAATTATGGAAGAGGGGCACAATCTCACCATTGAGCAGTGTAAAAAAATTTCGGCAACTGCGATTGAAAGCGTTGACGGCTTTTCCGATAAGCAGATAATACTCACTTATTCGGGCGGCAGAATAGTGGTCACCGGCGACAATATGAAAATTGTCAACTTCTCAAAGACAAGCGGAGCGTTCGCCGCGGCGGGCAATGTTACGGGCGCGCGCTATGTGCAAAAGGGCGCGTCTTTAAAACAGAAGCTTTTCAGATAAGTACTCTCCCGCATAACTTGCAAGGGGCAAAATTCAACATGCAATTTTTCATTTTCATGATCTGTCTTCTGTGCGGCGTTCTGAGCGGTGTTGTGTACGATGTTTTGTACATTGCCCGCGCCATAGTGTGCGGAACGGAAATTTCAAAATATACCGTAAAGGACAAAATGTTCCTTATAGCGGCCGACCTTTTGTATTGTATAATATTCTCCGCTGCGTTCATTTTTTTGTCCGTCATGTTTGATTTTTACGCACTGCGGCTGTATATGCTTATCGGTTGTGCGGCAGGGGCGCTGTTATATTTAAAAAGTTTCCATGTTTTCGTTGCATTTTTCGTTAAGAGAGTGTATAATAGTATCAGAAAAGACAGGGAGGAAACCCGTGACCCAGCAAAAGGCAAACAGAATAGTCGCCGCCTTAACGGTAAACGCAATACTTCTCATCGCCATTCTCGTGGCAATCGTCATTTATCAGATGGTGCAGATAACGGTGATAGCAAAAACGCGCAGCGATCTTCTTGATGAGATTGAGTATTATGAACAAGCTATTAAGGACACGAATATCGACCTCGAATATTTAAAATCCGAACAAGGTCTCCTTGATCTTGCGTTTGAATACGGTTATAGATTCCCCGACTAATTATGAAAATCAGTGCAATTGACATAGGTTCGAATTCCGTCCGTCTGGCAGCTTTTGCGGACGGAAAAACTTTATATAAAAAGCTTGCAACAACCCGTCTGGGCGGCGGTGTGGCCATTGACGGCAAACTTACGCTTAATGCAATCGAACGCACTGCGCAGGCGGTATGTACATTTGTAAACGCCGCAAGGCAGGAGGGTGCGGACAAAATCTACGCTTTTGCAACGGCGGCGGTCCGCTCCTCTTCCAACGGTTCCGAATTTGTAAAAAGGGTAAAACAGCTCTGCGGCGTGGACGTTGACGTAGTAGACGGCGAAACGGAAGCCCGTCTGGGTACTCTCGGCGCGCTTCGCGGCAAGGACGGAGGAATTCTCGACGTCGGCGGGGCGAGTACGGAAGTAAGCGTTTCCCAGGGCGGAAAAATAATTTATGCAAAGAGCGTGAATATCGGCACCGTGCGTCTTTCCGACCTTGCGGGCAGGGATAAGGACAAGCTTAATGCGGTCATCTCCGAAAAGTTGAAAGACTACGGCGAATTTGAAGCAAGCTCCTACAAAATGTATTCGATAGGCGGCACTGCCACAACCATTGCGTCGGTAAAGCACGGTTTAAAAATTTACGATCCCGCTATAACGGACGGCACAGTAATTGCTTTGGGGGAAGTACTCTGTATGGCGGATAAAATTCTCTCCATGTCGGTTGAGGACGTCCGCAAAATGTCCGGAATGGAACCGAGGCGGGCGGATATTATCGGCGGCGGCTGTCTTTTGATGGGCAGAGTTATGCAACACTTCAAAATAGATGAAATAACCGTATCCGAAAGCGATAATTTAGAGGGTTATGTGCTTTTAAAGGAGGGCAGATTGTGAAAATTCTCTATTTTTGCCTTGCCGTTTTTTGCGCCTTGTTGCTTACGGCTCCCATGGCTGTAATTGTGTGGTATGAGTATAATCTTTGGTCGATTGCAGTATATATCTCAATGTTGCTTGCATTGCCCGTTTGCAGCGCTTTTCACGAGCTTGGGCATATGCTTTTCGGCGCTATATTAAAAATCAAAGCCGTTCCGCATTTTTCTCTGTTCGGATCGTCGTTTTGCGATGTTATTCCAAAAACGCATAAAAATCTTCGCTCTAAACTAATCGTAACGGCATTGGGCGGGTTGATAATAAACGCAATTTTCATTTTTCTCGGATATTTACCGAGTTTCACCCCCGTACCCGTTTGGCTGTGCGTGTTTTTACCCGCTTCTATTTATCTGTTTGTTCTTAACGCCCTGCCCGCAGAGTACGCTGAAGGCAGGTCGGACGGGCAAATTTGTTTAGAACTTATCGGCAATACCGACGTTGCGGAGGTCATGCTTGCCGTACTCACGGTTCAGGCACAGATTGCCGAAGGTACGCCTATTAAAGACGTGAATAAAAGGCTTTTATTCTCTCTTCCGCAGATATGCGAGGACGAGCCGGCATTTATATCTCTTTTAGAACTCAGGGCGAAATACTGCAAAGCTGTTGGTGATGAAATCAATGCCGAATCATATATGCGGCGTTTTGAATACCTTAAAAAAGAATATATGGATTGATAGTTATTGATAGAAAAGCGCGCGGGCGGGGCTTAATGCCCCGCCCGCGCGCTTTTATATATCCTCAGCTTATTCTGAACAATTTTCCGAAACAGTGCGGGCATACGCCTTTTAAAGTTTTTGCCTGCTTTCTGCAAATGTGGTTGCCGCAGACCGCACATTCGTAAAAATTCTCGCCGCTACCAAATTCCGCTATATGTCCGCAAACGTTTTTATCCATATAAAAAGTATGCGTAAATTTCGCCTTTTAATACTTGCGATTGCAAGAAAATCCTTTCAAATTCTTGCTTTTGATTATATAATATGGTATAATAAAAAAGCTAAAAAAACCATTAAATTTCAAGAGGTTTAAAATGCCTGAAAAAATCGAAAACAATTACGACGCAAACACTCTGCGTGCATTAAAAGGGCTTGAACCCGTCCGCGAACACCCCGGTATGTATATCGGCCCCACGGACGAAAAAGGGCTTCATTGCCTTGTCAGGGAAGTATTGGATAACTCCATTGACGAAGCCCTCGCAGGCTATTGCGATACGGTCAACGTCGTCATCACCAAAGACGGATCCTGTTCCATAAAGGATAACGGCAGGGGTATTCCCACGGGTATAAATGCCGAAGCCGGCATTAGCGGCGTAGAGCTTGCCCTCACCAATCTTAATGCGGGCGGCAAGTTCGGCGGCGGAAATAAAGCGGGCGGCTATAAAATATCGTCGGGACTCCACGGCGTTGGCGTCTCCTGCGTAAACGCGCTCTCCGATACCCTCGTTGCGGAAGTCTGCCAGAACGGCCATATCTACCGTCAGGTTTATCACTGCGGCATTCCCGAGGAGCCTTTGAAGATAGTCGGCGACACCTCTGAAACGGGCACAACCATTACTTTCCGCCCTGACGCAACGATTCTTGAAACGGTGGAGTTCAATTACGATACTTTAAAGTCCCTTTTAAGGGAACTTTCATATTTAAATAAAGGCTTAAAGCTCACTCTCTCGGATTTACGCGGTGAAAAGGAACGCCACGACGAATTTTGTTATGAGGGCGGCGTAGTGCACTTTATAGAAGATATAAACAAGGGCAAAGAAACTTTGTTTGAAAAGCCCGTTTATTTTGAAGTATCCGAGGGCGACGATAAATTTCTGGAAGTAGCAATACAGTACAACGACGGTTATACCGAACAGATCTTCCCTTTTTCCAACAATATCCGTCAGCCCGACGGCGGAACCCACCTCGACGGCTTTAAAGCCGCTCTTTCAAAGGTTATAAACGACGCGGGCAGAAGGCTCAATATTTTGAAGGAGAACGAAAAACTTTCGGGCGAGGACGTAAGAGAGGGCATAACCGCGGTTGTTTCGGTAAAGATTGCCGACGCCCAGTACGAAAGCCAGACAAAGGCAAAGCTCTGTTCAACGTACGTCCGCGGCTTTGTGCAAAAAGCCGTGACCGATAAGTTCGGAACATATCTTGAAGAGCACCCCGCAGAAACGAAAGAGCTCATCATGCGTTGCATAACGGCGCAGAGGGCAAGGGAGGCGGCGCGCCTCGCGCGCGAGGAAACGCACAGAAAGGGCATTCTCGAAACCACAAAACTCCCCGGTAAGCTTGCGGATTGTTCCGATAAACGTCCCGAACTTTGTGAAATTTACATCGTCGAGGGCGATTCCGCGGGAGGCACGGCAAAGCAGGGGCGCGACAGGCGCTTTCAGGCGATACTTCCGCTCCGCGGTAAGATTTTGAACGTTGAAAAGGTACGCATAAACCGCGTTCTTGAAAACGAAGAAATTAAGGCGATGATAACTGCTTTCGGCTGCGGAATACAGGAAAATTTTGACGAAAGCAAACTTCGCTATGACAGAATAATTATAATGACCGATGCCGACGTGGACGGTTCGCACATAAGGATATTGCTTTTAACATTCTTCTTCCGCTATATGCGCCCCCTCGTTGAAAACGGTCACGTCTACGCCGCCCAGCCGCCCTTGTACAAGGTTTCGGCGAAGGGCATACCCGATACTTATCTCTACGACGACAAGGCGCTTGAAGATTTCAGAAACAGCTATGAAGGCAAGTTCGAGCTTCAACGTTATAAGGGCCTTGGCGAAATGAACAAAGAACAGCTTTGGGAAACTACAATGGATCCCGCTAAACGTACGCTTGTCAGAATTAATGTAGAGGATGCGATTGAGGCTGATAAGACTTTCGCGCTGTTAATGGGCGAACAGCCTGAACTTCGCCGCAAATTTATAGAAGAAAACGCTAAACTTGTAGAAGAGTTGGATATTTAAAGCTATAAAAGCGGCGCAGCCGTTGCACGATTAAGCAACGTTTTTATGGCTATTTTGACAGAAAACGTGCAAAAAAAAGAAAGGAGATTTTTATGGCAAAAAAAGAGACCAGTCCCGAGCTGACTGAAGAATTCCGCAAAACGCTTGAAATGACTAAAATGCTCGATGTTGAAGTTGACTCGGAACTCAAGAAATCCTTTATAGCCTACGCAATGGCGGTAAACGTTTCGCGCGCAATACCCGACGTGCGCGACGGTCTTAAACCCGTCCATCGCAGAATATTATATTCCATGCACGAGCTGGGGCTTTATTCCGATAAGCCTTTCAGAAAGTGCGCCCGTATTGTCGGTGATTGCCTCGGTAAATATCACCCGCACGGCGACAGTTCGGTTTACGACGCGCTTGTCAGACTCGCGCAGGACTTTTCAATTAATTTCCCCCTTGTAGAAGGTCACGGCAACTTCGGTTCCGTTGACGGCGACCCCGCCGCCGCAATGAGGTACACGGAAGCGAGACTTTCTAAACTTTCTTCCGAAATGCTCCGCGACCTCGATAAGGAAACGGTAGATTTCTATCCCACTTTCGACGATACGGGCATGCAGCCCACGGTATTGCCCTCGCGCTTCCCCAACCTGTTGGTAAACGGTTCGGACGGAATTGCGGTCGGCATGGCAACAAACATTCCGCCCCACAACCTCGGCGAGGTAATAGACGGCGTTGTCGCCATGATAGACAACCCCGATATAGATATAGACGGGCTTATGGAATACGTTCAAGCTCCCGACTTCCCCACGGGCGCACTCATTCTGGGCAGAAGCGGAATAAAAAAGGCTTACCGCACGGGCAGGGGCAATATAATTATCCGTTCCCGCTGCGACATAGAGGAGTACAAGAGCGGCAATTCCACCCGCACGCGCATTGTCGTAACCGAAATTCCCTATCAGGTCAACAAGGCGAAGCTTATAGAAAGCATCGCCGACCTCGTTAAAAATAAGAAGATAGAGGGTATATCGGATATCCGCGAAGAATCGGACAGGGACGGTATGCGCATCGTCATAGAAATTAAAAAGGACGCCAACGCGCAGATCGTTTTAAATCTTCTTTACAAGCATACAAACTTGCAGGTTTCGGACGGAATAATCATGCTCGCCCTCGTGGACGGCACGCCGAGGATACTCAACCTCAAAGAGTGCATATATTACTATCTCGAACACCAAAAGGACGTAATAGTCCGCAGAACCAAGTATGATCTGAACAAAACCGAAGAGCGCGCCCACATTCTGCGCGGGCTCGTCATCGCGCAGGCGAGTATAAATGAAGTAGTCGCCGTATGTAGGAATGCGACCGATAAGGCGGACTGCGTACAAAAGCTTACGGCAAACTTTCTTCTTGATGAAAGGCAGGCAACCGCCGTTGCGGAAATGCGCCTTTACAGAATATCCCATCTTGAAGTGGATAAACTGAATGAAGAGCTTGCAGGGCTTGAAGCTGCTATTTTAGATTTAAAAGACATTCTTGCAAACGAAAGCAGAGTGCTTGATATAATTAAGACCGACCTTTTAGAAATAAAGCGCAAATACCCCTCGGAGCGCAAGACTGAAATCGCAGTGGATTACAGCGGTGAAATTGTGGATGCGGACTTAATTCCCGTAGAGCAGGTGGTAGTTTCCATGACACATTCGGGTTATGTAAAGAGGTTGCCCGTCAGCGAATATCATGCACAGCGCCGCGGCGGCATGGGCGTAACGGCGCACAAGCCCAAGGAAGAGGACTTTGTGGAAAAGATGTTTGTCTGCTCGTCTCACGACGACTTGCTGTTGTTTTCGGACAAGGGCAAGGTCTACCGCATAAAGTGTTATGAAATTCCCGAAGCGGCGCGTACAGCCCGCGGCAGAGCTATCGTCAATATTGTGCAGATAGATCAGAATGAAAAAATCACCACGTTGATTCCCGTTAAGTCGGACGCGGAAGGCTATATTGCATTTGCTACGGGCGGCGGACTTATCAAAAAGACACGCTTGGAAGAGTTCGAGCGTATAAACCGCAACGGTAAACTTGCAATCAACCTTAATGATGGCGACAGCTTGATTTCGGTACAGTTCACAACGGGCGATAACGAGCTCATGATAGCCTCGCGTTCGGGCAAGTGCATACGCTTTTCAGAAACAAACGTGCGCGCAATGGGCAGAACGGCCTCGGGTGTGCGCGCAATGAAAATCGGTGAAGGCGACGCGCTTGTGGATATGCTTGTAGTGGACGAAAGCAAGAAGATTTTGACCGTAACGTCCAACGGCTTCGGTAAGCGCACCAACGTGGAAGATTATCGTGTTCAGGGGCGCGCCGGCATGGGCGTAAAAGCCGGCGTGTTTAACGACGTGACGGGAACGCTTGTCAATCTTAAACAGGTGACGGACGATGATGATGTAATGATAATTTCCGACGGCGGCACGGTAATAAGGATGCACTGTTCCGATATTTCCTGCGTGGGCAGGGCGGCACGCGGAGTGCGGCTTATGCGTTTGAAGGACGGCGTTGTGGCAAACGTTGCCATAACAGAACGCATCGACGAGGCGGAAACGGTGGCCCCCGAAGAATCGGCAGATGTTGAACCGACGGCTGAAAGTACGTCGGATGAAGAGGAATAATAAAATATATTGAAAGCCCGCCGTGCGCAAACAACGCGCACGGCGGGCTTTTTTCAATTAAACAATTTTAAACGGCGTTTTCCTGTTTGGGCTTTTTCTTTTTCCCTACGGAAGACGGCATAATTATGTGCATCAAATCCATCAGCCACTTTGATATGGGGAAAGCCGCTTCAATCACTACAACTATTATAAGAACTTTGGGGTAATCCCATTGCAGTTCACTCCAACCGTCATATAATTTATCGGCCATAAACGGTACGGAAAGCGCCGACACGCACAGCGCGAATACGCCCGCACACAGCACCGCTCTGTACGGATTGAAAGGTTGGCAAATCCTGCAAACCATGACAAAGCCGGAAAAAGTAAGCGCTATCATGCACATAGGCTTATAATAAGCGTCAAATTCAGTGCCGCCGTAAGTGTAATGGTTTATGCTCCATAAAATGTACATGCTCATTACGCAAATCAGCATTAAAATCGCGCCTGTTATAGCCCCGCTTATGACGTGCGTTATGAATTTGCCTTGCACTCTGTCCTTGTTGGGTTGCAACGAAAGGAAGAAGGAGGGTACAGCGATTATCGCAACTTCCAATAAAAGCATGTTCTGCGGCAGGAACAAATAGGGCTGTTCCATTAAAATGCACAGTATGGCAAGCATTGCCGTAAACAGCGTCTTCATCAAATACAGTGAAGAGGAGTTCTTGATGTTATTGATGACCCGCCTGCCCTCGGCAACAACTTTGGGCATAGAGTTAAAGTTGTTATCCATTAAAACAAGGTGGCTTACATTTCTTGCCGCCTCGCTTCCGGAAGCAACTGAAATGGCGCAATCAGCTTCTTTAAGGGCAAGTATGTCGTTTACGCCGTCGCCCGTCATGGCAACTGTATTGCCCTCGGCTTTAATGGAGCGCACAAGTATCGCCTTTTGTTCGGGCGTAACCCTGCCGAAAACGGTGTATTTATTTGCGATGTTTTCAACTTCCTTGTCGTTCAAACCTTCAAGGGATATATACTTATCGGCGTTGTCAATGCCGGCCCTGCGCGCAACTTCCGCAACCGTTATGGGGTTGTCGCCCGATATAACTTTAACAGCCACTTCATTATCTTTGAACCATTTTATTGTATTGACGGCGTCGTCGCGTATGTTGTCCGCTATGGAAATAACGGCAATCGGCTTCATGAGCGAAGGAAGTTTTTCTCCGACGATGGAAGAGGGGGAATAGGCAAGCACGATTACTCTGAGTCCGTTCTGCGCCTGTTGTTTTACTAATTTTTCTACCTTTGCGGGGTAGGGCTTTAAGACAAATTCGGGCGCGCCCATGGCAAACGTTCCCACGTCGTCGAAAGTAACGGCTGAAAGCTTGCGCTTGGATGAAAACGGAAGCTTTGTAACGGGCGTAAGCGCGTTTGAATGGCCGAAGTGGTTGGAGAGCGCAATAGAAGTCTGGTTATTGTCGTCAAGCGCGGCAAGCATACTGCCCATAATATCGTTTACCGAATAATCCCCGACGGTGTTTAAAATTATGGTGTCGTTGACCCTCATTCTTCCGTCGGTGATGGTGCCCGTCTTATCAAGGCACAATACGTTCACCCTCGCCAACATTTCAAGCGAATACATATCCTGCACAAGGGTCTGGCTTTTTGACAGTCTTACAATTCCCACGGCAAGCGCAATGCTGGTCAAAAGCAACATGCCGGAAGGTATCATGCCTATTACGACAGTGCAGGTGCGTTGAAGGGCATAACTTGCTTCCTGTGACAATAATCCGGGTATAACCTTTTCGAAGTCGGCGTCGCTTCCGGTGTTGTGCAATGCAATAAGAAAGGTTCCTATCGCAACGGGGATTATAAGTATTGAAACGCACTTTATGATGAGTTTCGTTGAATTCATCAACTCGGAATTGGGTCTTTTATATTTTTTTGCCTTGGAAGTCAGCTTTTCAAGGTATGTATCCTTGCCGACCTTTTCCACGCGGAATTTGCCGCTGCCGCTTGAAATAAAGCTGCCTGCATACAGAATATCGCCCACGTTTTTCTTAATGGAAATAGATTCACCCGTCAAAAGGCTTTCGTTAACTTCAACCGAACCCTCCGCAAGTATGCAGTCGGCGGGCACCTGGTTGCCGAGTTCAAGAACAATCACGTCGTCCAAAACTATTTCCTTGGTGGAAATTTCCATAGTTTCGCCGTCGCGTATAACTTTTACCGTGCTTGTCGCAAGCAGAGAAAGTTTGTCTATGGAAAGTTTGGAGCGGATCTCCTGAATAATTCCTATTATAATATTTGCCGCCGTTATAAATACCACGAGGTAGTTTGTTATGCCTTGGGTGTTTGCTATAATGAGCGCGACCGCCGCTAAAAGGCATAAAAGGTTGAAAAACGTGCAAATATTACCTATAAAAATACTTGCATAGGAGCGGGAGTACTTCTTATTGGTATAATTTATCGCAAACTGTTTAAATCTTGTTTCAACCTGTTCGGATGTAAGCCCTTTATTCAGTTTGGGTGAAAAGCGTTCAAGCTTTGCCGTCGGTTCCTTATCCGCACGGCGCTTAAAAGCGCGCATGACTTTCTTTTTATCGAAGTCATCCGCACCCGTATCGCTTTGGCTGTCCCCGCCTGAACCGCCGCCGTCGGGGAAGAGCCCTATTTGTACGGCGTCTGAGTCGGAAACAGCCGTCTCGCTTTTAGCCTGTGCAATGTCGTCCGTGTTTTCCGTGCCGCCGTCGTCGGGGACGTCCCTGCCTTTGTTTATTTTAAAAAATATTTTACTCATAATTTACCGATTAAAATTATTTCCTTAACAGTATATCATATATTCAACGATTTTTCAAGATAATGACTGCAATTTAATTGCATTTGGTTGGTTTTTGAAGTATAATTTTCCAGAAGGTCAAAAAAATACAAACGCATTTCGCCCGATATTGCGATTTGCCGTTGAAAAGCTGTCAGGAGTTTTATTTATGATAGATATTAATTTAATTCGCGAAAACCCCGACCTCGTGCGGGATAATATCAGAAAAAAATTTCAGGATAAAAAACTTCCCCTTGTCGATGAGATATTGGAATTGGACAAGCGTAACCGCGCGTTAAAGCAGGAAGGCGATAACCTCCGCGCCCAACGCAATACGCTTGCTAAGCAGATCGGTGCGCTTATGCGTGAAAAGAAGATTGAAGAGGCCGAAGCGGTCAAAGCTCGTTCCGTCGCAAATAACGCCCGTGTTGCCGAAATCGAAGCCGAGTGCACAGAAGTTGAAAGCAAATTAAAGACGGATATGATGGCTATACCCAACATTATTGCCGCAGACGTTCCCGTCGGCAGGGACGACAGCGAAAACGTTCAGGGCGCAGTCTTTCTCGATGCAAAAGAAAAGGATTTTGAAGTTCCCTATCACCTTGATATTCTTGAAAGCCTTTCGGGCATCGACCTCGATTCCGCACGCAGAACAAGCGGCAACGGCTTTTATTATTTAACGGGCGATATTGCCCGCCTTCATTCCGCAGTGCTGTCATATGCCCGCGACTTTATGATAGATAAGGGCTTCACGTATTGCATACCTCCCTATATGATAAGAGGCGACGTCGTTTCCGGCGTAATGAGCTTTGAAGAAATGGAGGGAATGATGTACAAGATAGAGGGCGAGGATTTGTATCTTATCGGCACTTCCGAGCACTCTATGATAGGCAGATTTATGGGAAGTGTGCTTAAAGACGCAGAACTTCCTTTGACATTAACTTCATATTCGCCCTGTTTCAGAAAGGAAAAGGGCGCGCACGGTCTTGAAGAGCGCGGCATATACCGTATTCACCAGTTTGAAAAGCAGGAGATGATAGTCGTCTGCAAGCCCGAAGATAGCGATTATTGGTATGAAAAATTGTGGAATTACACGGTAGAACTCTTTGTTTCCATGGAAATCCCCGTGCGTCAGCTTATTTGCTGTTCGGGCGACCTTGCCGATCTTAAATATAAAAGTTGCGACGTGGAAGCGTGGAGCCCCAGACAGAAAAAGTATTTTGAGGTGGGAAGCTGTTCCAACCTTACCGATGCTCAGGCGCGCAGACTGAATATAAGGTATAAGAACGCGGCAACGGGCAAGAACGAATACGCGCACACGCTTAACAACACGGTTGTAGCGCCTCCCAGAATGCTTATAGCATTCCTTGAAAATCATTTACAGGCAGACGGCAGCGTATACATTCCTCCCGTTTTACGTCCCTACATGGGCGGGAAGGATAAAATTGTACCTAAAAAGTAATCGAATTTTTTGATTGCGCCTTATAAACGTAAAATCATTTTCAATATTGTTTTTAACGGGCGGCGGGCATTGACCCGCCGCCCGTTAAATATTAAAATTACCTCATTAAAAATAACGCAGGCCGTGGTTGATTGATTGATATTTGCAAACGTTTATGCTATAATAAAAAGGCAATGAATCTTGTATTTTTCGATATAGAATGTGCCTGTGTACATAAAACATATGCAAAGATATGCGCATTCGGCTATGTGATTTGTGACGAAAAATTCAATATTTTGGAAAAAGAAGAGATCCTTATTAATCCCAAAGGCAGGTTTGAACTTACAGACAGAAAAGGTGAAAAGGGCATAGTTCTGCCTTATGAATACGGTGAATTCAGTAAACATCCCGCTTTCCCTACCGTTTATCCAAGCATAAAAGCTCTTCTTGAAGATAAAAACAACGTTGTCATAGGTCACGCCGTATTGAACGACGTAAAATATCTCAACCTTGAAACGCGCCGTTTCAAATTGCCCTCGTTCGATTTTTCGTTTTCAGACAGTCAGCTCATATTCATGAGCTATGCCAACGATTTTTCCCACCAGTTCGGGCTTGAACATATTGCGGGTGAACTCGGCGTAGAGTTTGTTCCGCACCGTGCCGTTGATGACGCATATGCCACCATGCGTGTGATAGAAGCTATGTGCCGTGAACGCGGTTGCGATTATAACGGTTTGAAAAGTGCGCTCTGCATCACGGACGGATGTATAGAAAATTATAATATAACCCGTCCCGTTTCCGTCGGCTTTAAGAAATACAACGTGCAAAAAAGCGCCGCTAAGGAAGAGCGCGCCCGTGCCCGTTGCGAGTTTTTTAACAGACTTTCCCGCAAGCGTGCAAAAAAGGAGGGCAGTTTATACGGCAAATCTTTCACGTTTTCACGCTTGATAGAGGACGATATAACCCTTTCCATACCTCTGTTGGATAAAATATATGAACAGGGCGGCAGATACTCCCGACAACTTTCACAGTGCAATATTTATGTAACAGCGGATAACGACGATTCCGTTCGCACGCGCGCCGTTCTTGAAACGGACGGCGTAAAAATAATAGGTGTAGAACAATTGAGGGAGATGCTCTATGAGTGAACTTCCCGCCGTCTTTGTCGATAGAATGAAAAAGCAGCTCGGCAGCGGTTTTGAAAGTTTTATTAAAAGTTTCGACCGCCCGCCCGAACGCGCCATAAGGGTGAATACACTAAAAATTTCCGCAGAGGAATTTGAAAAATTAACGCCGCTTGCGCTTGACGGAGTTGTTCCGTGGGAGCATAGCGGCTATTATGTTAAGGGCGATGGTCTTGGAAAAACCGTTCTTCATGCGGCAGGCGCATACTATGTTCAGGAACCTTCCGCAATGTGCGCCGTTCCCGAAATGGATATTAAGTCGGGGGATCGCGTGCTTGATCTTTGTGCCGCTCCGGGCGGAAAAACTACGCAAATCGCTTCTTATATGCGTGGGAGCGGGGTTCTTGTTGCAAATGAAATTGTAGGCGACAGATGTGCGGTTTTAAAAAGCAATCTTGAGCGCATGGGCGTAAGAAATTCCTTGGTTCTCAATAAAAATCCGCGGGAGCTTGCCGAAGTCTTTAAAAATTACTTTGATAAAATCCTTGTAGACGCTCCCTGTTCGGGTGAGGGCATGTTTAAAAAAGAGGAAAATGCCATTCCCGAATGGAGCCCCGATAACGTAACCCGCTGTGCCGCACGTCAGGCTGAAATACTTGCCGGTGCGGATAAAATGCTTTCGGTCGGCGGAAGGTTGGTATATTCAACTTGCACGTTCGCGCCCGAAGAGGACGAATTGCAGATAGAAAGTTTTCTTAACGCGCATCCCGAATATAAATTGATTTCAATGAAAAAACTCTATCCGCATGAAGTCCGCGGAGAGGGACATTTCTGCGCAGTTATACAAAAAAACGTCGGTGAAAGAAACGAATTAAAACTTTGCCGCGAAAACGATAAACGCGATAAATCGTTAATAAAGCTTTATCGGGAATGGGAGGGGGAAACTCTGAAAATTGCTCTTGACGGGCTTTCGTCTTTCGGCTCAAATAATCTTTACAGATATTTTGAAAACGCTCCCGATCTTTCCTTTGTGTTGCCAAATTATATCAACAGGGCGGGCGTCGCTCTCGGCAGGCTCAGTCGGGACGGCAAGCGCTTCGAACCCTCCCATGCTCTCGCCATGAGTTTATATGCGGAAGAGGTTAATTGCATCGATGTTGACGGACAGACGGCTTTAAATTATTTGCGCGGGCTTACTTTTGATACCGATAGCAATGAAAATGGCTGGCGCGTAGTTACGCATTGCGGCTTACCGTTGGGTTGGTGTAAAGCGGTCGGAGGAGTGGCAAAAAACCATCTGCCAAAGGGTTTGCGCATTTGACAGCTTAAAAGCGGTCGGGGAATTTCGGATCGCTTTTTTAATATTTTATAAAATTTACGCGCCGCAGCTTTCGCTGCGGCGCGTATGCTTTAAAGCAATGCTTTTTACTCTATTCCGTCGTCGTCGGAAGGCGTTTCAGTTCCATCAACGGGTTTTTCTTCGGTTTCTTCAACCGCATTTTCTTCCGTAGCGCTTTCAGTTGTTTCCTCTGCGGGAACTTCCTTGGCGTCCGTACTTTCTGAAGAGTCGTCCGTGGATTCCTCGTTTCTTTCAAGGTGCAAGCGTTTAATATATCTTTCGCGTTTGCGGTACATATTCTTGCTCTGCGCCTTTGTGCTCCTCTTACGGCGGTGCTTCTTAACGATAGATCTTATAAGAAGTGAAATCATCGTAATCAGCAGAGCTACGACAAGGATAATGGAGGAAGCAAGCAACCATATGCTTGTGTTCGAATCGCTGTCCGTATCATCGTCGTCGGTTGTATCGTCGGAATTGGTTCCGATTGCAATATCGTTATCGACTGCCGAGTAATCCGCAAAGATGTTGTATGAAACTACTTTACCTTCGCTGTCGTAAACGTTGTAGCTGAAGTAAGCAAGAGTTTCACTGTAATCTGACTGTTTGTATTCGTATCCTGTTTCGCCTTCGTCGGCTGTATCTGCATTGAAGGGAACATAGTTTTCTGCGTCATAAAGCGTGTAGGTGTAGTACAGAGCTTTATAATCTTTCTGAATATCCTCAATCTTTGCCTTCGCGTCCGCGGAAAGGTTCAATGTATCGAACAGTTCTTCGTAGTAAGCGATGTTCTCGGTGTTGGACTTAACTTCTTCAAGCAATCCTTCGCTTTCAAGTATACTGTTGTATTGCTTAATAATCTTGTTTTCGTACTCTGAAAGGAGTGAATCAAAGTTGCTGCTTGAAACCGAGTATGCACTGTAATCGAACGCAACCATTCCGCCTTTCAAGTTGTCGGAATCGTTTTCAAGTCCCGTCTTATCGCGCGCGCCGCTCCAAACTTCAAGTCTGTAGCTTATCGCTTCACTGCCGGCATGGATAATGAAGTTCACCGTTACCCATTCGCCGTTAGTGTCGCTTACAACTGCGTAATAGAGCGCGCTTTCGGCGGTAATGGGGGTGTAGTCGCGGCAATATTGAGTATCGAAAGATTCAACGGCTTCGCCTCTTACCTTAATTGCAACTTCGTCGCCGTCGTCGTTGGTGTAGGTGTCGTCAACGAGGTAGTAGTAAGCGCCTTTGTTCGTGGTTTCGTCTATATAGTATTCATAAACACGGGTGCCGTCGGTAGCGCACAGGAAGTGCTCTGCAAGAGTAGTAAGGGTTTCGTCTCTGTAATAGGTTTCACCCTCTACAAGGTTGTCATAAGCTATCCGGTTGCCGTCTTTATCGTAGAACGAATCGTGTTCGAACTGATAGTGGTTATAAACTTTGGTAAGGTTGTAAAGGTTTGCAAACAGCTTTCCATCGCCGTCCTCGTACAGACCGTCGTCGCGAAGCGTGTAAACAATGTGTGAACGGAGTTCTTTATCCGACCAGGTGTCGTCATATTCGCAGTCAAGCACGTTGCCCTCGTCATCGTACCAGAACGAGTATTCGGGGGTGGTATAACCGAGGATCTTTCTTGTTTCACTGTCAACAAGGTAGATATAAGCGGTTGCGCCTTCGCTGACCTTGACTTTTACGCTTATCGCGGAATAGCTGTCCGAGGAAACGGAGGAGGTAGCTCCTATATAACCGTAGTTAAGCACTTCGTTAAGAGTATAGTAATCTGTGTCGTCGCTGTACTCGTCGTCGGAGTTAACCTTTCTGTAACGCTTTCCGTCTGTGGTTTCTATAACGTCGCCGGTGTAGTCGTCCTCGGCAAGTACGTAGTACCCGTTATATGTTGCCTCGGTTGCGGTTGCCAAATCTGCATAGGTACGCAGGTTATTGACTATAATCAAAGGTTGATAGCTGTTGCTTCCGAATACTTCACTCCAAAGTGAAACTGCGTCGGTGAATGAAACGTTAAACGCGCTTGCAATCATTTTTTGAAGATCTTCGCTGTAATTTTCAAAGTAATCGCTGTTTATAAGTCCTGCGTACGCGTTTGTGTTCTGGCTGTCGTAATTCTGCATGTAATCGTTGTCGGTTACATAAGAGCTACCGCCGTTCACGCCGTTATAGTTGGAGGGTACGGAAATTTCTTCCTTTATGTTTGAAGTGCCCGTAGCGTTGTCAAATACGTTTCCGTTGCTGTTTGACGTCGTTTCGGAAAGCGAAAGCGAAACTGCGTAATCACCTGTGCTTACCAAGCCGTATACGGTTTCGTCAATTTTAAGGGTCTGCATATTCGCAAGGGCAATCCAGCCGTAGTTATAAGAAGGTATCGTTGTATCCGCAAGGGAAGTATTTCCGAACGAGAAGTCTATATTGAAAGTCTTTTCTTCGTCCGTATCGTTCTGTACAAAGAAGAAGCACTGTACCCAGCCGTTATAGATGTCTTCTTCGTCGCCGACGTCCGTCGTAATGTCGGTGGAATCTATTGAAAAGCTTGAACTTACGTCTTTGTCGTACTTGTCGTAAACTTTAAGGGTAGCGGCTGTCTTTCCGTTCATGTCATATGTCTTGACCCAGAAAGAAACGATCATGTATTCTTCCGACGCAAGCGTAAAGGCAGGATCGCTGACGGTGGAGGTGTAAGCCGCGCCGTTCGCGGAGAGCATTACAAGCATGTTGGTGGAAGAACTTGTTTTAAATTTAGGCAAGCTGCTTATTCCCGTAAGAGCGTCGTTAAGTTTTTTGGAATAATTCGTTCCGTTAAAGTCGCTTTCATCGAACGTATAATCGGAATTGTAAACGCCTATAAGGTCGTTGCCGGTTTTGAGGGGATCGTTAAGGTTTTTGGGAAGTATTTCGGTGCCGTCAAGCCCCTTTACCGTAACGCTGTTGTATTTCGCATTGTCGTCAGTGGAGGATGTGTAAACCTTATTGCCTGATTCCTCTGTGGTCAGACCGGCCGTCACGTAGGAAGCCCCCAAAGTCACCGCCTCATATGTGTTGATCGCGCCGATCGTTTCGGAAGCAAGGTCTATAAGATAGTAGAAGTTTTTCGAATAGCGGTTGGCGTTGCCGGAGCGTACTTCCTTATCTGCAATAAATATTTTTTCCTCGTCGGAACTTGTTAGCGTGCAGGCAACCGTTTCGTCTTTATGCGCACTGTAAGTGCAGTTTTCGTCGCTGATGTCGATGTATTGGGTTACGGAAACGTCGTCGAAGAAGGCATAGCCTGAAACATATTCGGTCGTACTGCTTCCGCCAAGTCCGAGGTTGAGCGTAACGGTGCTGCTTGCAAAGTCGCACGCGTTGACGTAAACGGTGTATTGCAACCAACCGTTACTATTTTCAACGTCGTCGTTGTCGGCGATTATTTTTTCGGTATTGATTGCGGTGATTTTGAATGAATCTATCGTAGAACCGCCCACCGTCTGAACCACTTCGATATAAGCGCCCCTGCCTTCGTCCGTAAGCTGGCTGTAACCTTTATCGAACCTTAAATCGGAAGTTTTTACCCAAAGCGATATTTCAGCCGCAGTGTTGGCTTCCAGAGTAATGGTGGTGGAAGAACCGTAGTACTGTGAAATTCCGTTATGCTTGCTGTCGGCATTGTGAATCATCAGTACGTTAGAGATATAAGTCTTGTCGTCCTCGTCGGCTTCGTCGTTCGTCACGCCGTCGGCAAGGTAATAATAGTCGCCCGTCGTTTCGTCTACGTAAAGAGCAACGTCTTTTCCGTTCCCGTCTTTGAATGATTCAGGCGTAACCCCGTCCGCATCGTAAGTGATGTCGTAATGCGTTTCGGGATTAGCGATAAGCGCCTGCCTTACGGGGATCGTATAATCTGAATCAAGGTAGTAATCGGGGTCAACGTCGTCGTTATAATAAACTTCCGTTCCGTCTGCAAGATAGTATTTATCGTTGCTTTTCGTTATGCCGAAATATTTTTCATAACCCTGATTTTTGATGTAGCTGTCGGCAACGTCGTCAGCGTCAAGAAGGGCGGAGTAGGTATCCCTATAAAGAATATCCTTGGAAGTCATGCCGTTGTAATCAACGTATTCGTCTTCGTAGTTGTCGTCGTCGGAATCGAGATCGTTGTTATAATCAAGCTTGTCCTTAAGATCGGAAGCAGTAAGCGCATCCCAACTCTTTGCAGCCGTGCTTATAACTCCCGACATCGCAACCGAAGTGGAGCCCGCTCTCGACCAACTGTCGGGCGATTTGATCAGATAGACCGCGTCGTCGGGTATACTGAAATACTCAAAGCTTCCGTTCTTTAAAAGTTGGGTGTCCTCACCCTTGGGGTATGTTACCGCGTCGTCATCGTCTGAGGTAGTGGAACAAGCGGCGGCAAGACCCGTGCATGTAACCGTTACGCAGCAAAGCGCGGCAATACAAGTTTTTCTGAATTTACGTTTTTGTAAGTAACCTTTCACCATAAAGCACCTTGCATCTTGCGGCTTGCGCCGCAGATAGCTGTTTTGTTTTATTTAATCGTACTACTCTATTTTAATATAAACCGATTTTATAAGCAAGCAATTATCGCGGAATTTACGCGAAAATTATTTATTATTTTTATATAAATTGCAAAAACTTATTAAGAACTACGCTGAAATGCGGCTTTTACCTGATAAATAAAAGCCGAGCTGCGCGTTAATGTGGAGAAATTCTTATGAATATCGCTCAAAAAACGGTTAAGCAAATTTCCGCAGGGCTTCTTACGGGCGCGGTGAACGGACTTTTCGGCGGCGGAGGAGGCATGGTCGCCGTTCCGCTTATGAAAAATATGCTCGGCTACACGGAAAAACGCGCCCATGCAACTGCGATTCTCGTTATAGCGCCCGTATGCGCAATAAGCGCCGTTACCTATATAATAAACGGTTATTTCTCTGCGGAAATAGTCATACCTGCCGCAATCGGCAGTATAGCGGGCGGCGTGGTCGGAGCAAATCTTTTGGAAAAGCTTCCCGTTTTCATAGTCAATATAATATTTGTCGCCGTTATGTTTATAGCGGGTGTGAGGATGCTGTTTTGAGTTTTATAGCCTACGCCATAACGGGATTTTTTGCGGGGTTGCTCGGCGGTATGGGTATGGGCGGCGGAACGGTTTTAATACCCGCCCTCACGGTAATTCTCGGCGTGGAACAGCATGCGGCACAGGCTACAAGTCTTTTAGCTTTTTTGCCAATGTCCGCTTTCAGTCTTAAAGTCCACCGCGATAACGGTAATTTAAGCGTTGAAGGAGTGTGGCGGATAATAGCTCCCGCGCTCGTCACTTCTGTTGCGGGCGCCCTCGCCGCCGTCTTTCTGCCTGCGGATATTTTAAGAAAGCTTTTCGGCGCCTTTTTGGTGTTTTTGGCGGTTAAAGGGCTGTGCACCCTGAAACTCACCCCATAAATTTTTTAAAATCTCCCCCTTGGCTTTCAAAGGGGGAGCATAAAAAGGCTGTTGCAGCGTTTTATATAAATCAGTTTTTTGAAACCATTCTTTTCAACGGGTGAAGAGTGAACATGTTCAGGCAGTACAGCGCCGCTGCGGTGAAAGCAAGCAGCAGGGGTGCGCATATTAGAATTTGTAAAAAAGAGGAAAGATTGCATAAAAGATTGTTCAAAAGCGTGCCGAACAGGCAGGCAAAGGCGGTTACGCCTATGCTCTGCAACATGTATTTGGTGCATTTTATATCCCTGCACTTTCTTTTTAAAAGCCGCAAATTGAGTATTGCGGTGATTATATTGCTGAGCGCCATGCCCAATACATAGGAGTAGACGCCCATATTGCCCGTAAGGGTAACAATACATGTAAGCATGGCGGCCGCGCCGGCGGCAAAATACACAAGCGTCATCTTTTCGCAATTCATGGAATTGAGTACCGTATTCGTTATCATGACAACGCACATCGGAAGCATTAAAAACGCGCTTCTCTGAACTATTTCTCCGCACAATCCGTTGGAATAAAGCAGGTCGCTTATGGGTTTGCCGAGAACGAACAGAACGGGCATAAGTATGGTAGCAATGAATATCGCCGCTTTTACGGATTTTTCTATATCGTACTTGACGCCCGCGCTCTTTCCGCGATAGTAATTTTCCGAAAGTTCGGGCGCTACAACTACCGCTATCGAGCCGATGAAAGACGACGGAATGAACAGCATGGGGATTGCCATTCCCGCAACCACGCCGTATAGCGCTATGGCTTCGGAATTATTAAGTCCGCAGGCGTTGATAAGCAGTGCGGGCAGTATTACCGCAACGGCGGAATTTAAAAGTGAGGTGGAAGTCCGCATCGCGGTAATGGGTGCGGCGGAAGATATCAGCGGTTTTAACTGTTTTTTCGGATTTACGAATTTTCCGCCTTTTTTAAAGTACCAGAAAAGGGAAACAAAAAAGGAAAAGACGTACGATATTACAACGGCGATCAATGCATTTTTTGCGCCCTTAACCGGGTCGGTAACGCCGAAAATCAGCAACGTGCCCGTCACCACCATAACTGCGTCCTCTAAAAGCTCTATTACGGAATATGGCAGAAATTGCTTGTTTCCCCAGAACGAGCCGCGTATTACGGCGTATACGGAAGTAAGTACAAGTCCGGGTAAAAGCAGTAAAAACAAGTTGCGGCACCGCTCGTCCGAAAAAAGAAAGCCGAACGCGTTCCTTCCGAAAAACAGAATAAGCGCTGCGGGGACGGTTACGGCAAGGGCGCATATAACTCCCGCCGTTACGGCGGCATGCTTGCCCGTAAGGTCGTTCTTGGCGTTGCTCTTTGCCATAAGGCGGGATACGGTCACGGGAACGCCGCTTGCGGCTATCGTAAGAAACACCGAAAAGACCGTAAGACAAATCTGATAGATGCCCAATCCCTCGGCGCCTATTATGCGGGTCAGAATTATTCTGTAAAAAAAGCTTAACGTCTTTTCTATTGTCGAAAACACGGTTACCTGCGCGGCCGATCTGTAAATATTGTTCTTCATTACTGATATTTTACAAATTTCGCAGTCGGATTATGAACGAAATCGATTTAATTTGCGTATAATACAGTAAATGTTTACGCTCGTTACGGACAGAAGCAGATATTTCAGAGTAAAGCGGGGACAGAGCGGCAGAGATATTGAAAACACGCTTCTTATTCCTGCGGCGGACGCGTTCGCCGGCGCGATAATATCGGGTGAGGGCGATTATGAATTATACGTTGCCCGTCCGGGCGACAGCTACAAAAGCGTGGCGGAACGTTTCGGCGTAAGCGGGGAAGAACTTAAAATTCTCAACCGCGGCCGCCCTGTCTATCCCACATGCAGGCTGTTCATACCGCGCAAATAAAGCGGCGTGAGCATATAATAAAATATAATCAAAAGTAAAGGCCGCGACAAAAAGCTTAGTTAAGCGGTGCGGCTTAAAATCAACGGAGGTTAAAATGTCGTTTTTTTCAAACTTTCAATCGGATAAATGTCCGGGCACTATAAGCGGCAATCCCCTGAACGGAATGTGTGAGAAGGTGTGCATACAGGCACAGAAAATCTTCGACGCCTGCATCAAGCAGATCCAGCTTGAAAATTATACGCTCACCCTTACGGACGCTGTTCCCGCCGACCCTACATATCCTTTAACGTTCATAAGCGCAAGGTCGCTTTCGTCCACAGGAATAATAACGGGACTTAATGTTGAACGCCTTGCCGATAAACCCGGCTGCGCGCGCGTACAGGCGACTATCGGTATTCCCGTAGAAGTGCTTTATACGGACGCGAACGGTGTGGAAGGTGTGGCGCAGTCCACTATAAGCGTAACGGAGGACGTCCTTCTTTTCGTGCCCGCTCCCTCAATAATGCCGTATAAAGTTACGGGCGAAGTTTCCGCCGTCTGTGCCGAAGGACGCTTTGCAGAAGGCGGAACGTTCAGCGTCAACGCCTGCATTACGGTAATTCTTAAAATTGCAATAGACGTTGAAATTCTTCTTCCAAGCTACGGTTATTGCGCAATACCGCCCGCGCAGGACTACTCGCAGGAAGTTTGCGCAGGTTTTTTCGAACTTCCTCTGTATCCGCAGGGTAAAGTTTGCTCAAAACAATGAATACCGCCCCGCAGGTTTATCCTGCGGGGCTTTTAATGCAAAAACGGCGAAATTAATCGAATATATTTATGTTTGCATAGTACTATGTTACGCATAATAGCTGCAAATTTAAGATAAAAACTGTAATTTTGTATAAAAAAATTAATTCATTGCAAAACGCTTTAAATTAAAAAATAAAAGTGTTACAATGATATCATGAAAGTTTTTTCGATAAGCGACCTGCATCTGTCCGGCACGGCGGACAAGCCCATGGACGTGTTCGGTCCGGGTTGGGAAAATCATTTTGAAAAAATAAAGGCGGATTGGCGCTCCAAAGTCGGCGATGACGACACAGTGTTGATTTGCGGCGATATAAGCTGGGGCAACGTTCTTGAAGAGGGATTATATGATTTAAACTCTTTAAAACAATTGAAGGGCAAAAAAGTTTTTATCCGCGGCAATCACGATTATTGGTGGAACGGCATAACCAAACTTCGCCGCTCCGCGCCCGACGACAGTTTTTATTTTTTGCAGAATGATTGCGTAAAATTCGGGAACATAATTATCTGCGGTTCGCGCGGGTGGACTTGTCCCGGAAGTTCGGACTTCACCGAACAGGATGAAAAACTCTATCTTCGCGAGGCCGAGCGCTTCAAACTGTGCTTTAAAGAAGTTGCAAAAGTCAGGGAAGAGGGCGATAAGCTTCTCGTCATGATTCATTACCCTCCTTTTTCCGCAAAGTCGCCCGAAACTTTATTTACACGCCTGTTTTCGGAACAAAAAGCCGATAAAGTTATCTTCGGCCATATACACGGCGAAACGTATTTTCCCGGCCGAACGGTTAAGGACGGAATAGAATACGTTTTAACGTCGTGCGATAAAGTCGGTTTTACATTGCAATCCATTCTCTGAAAAAATTTTTCAATAAAATTTCCATTTAAAAATTATTTATATGCGCTTTACAAGTTTAATCGTGTATGTTATACTTATATAAATTTAAAGGCAGAAAGTGTAAGAGATGATTTTTACAGCAGACAGGGCGTGCGCCCGAATAATTTCAACGTAAAAGCAACCGGCGGAAAGGTGCTGACAGCGGTATTAACCGTTTGATTTGGCGCCTTTGCCGCTTTTTTTCTGTCTTTTTTTAGCATATACGTTTTTTGAACTGTGCAGGAGTAAAAATGTTAAAGCACAAAGATTTATTGGGTTTAAAAGATATCTCCGCCGAAGAGATTACGGAAATTCTTGACGGAGCGGAAAAAGCTTTTGAATTTCTGTCTTCGGGTAAAAAACATACTGACGAACTTCGGGGCAGAACGCTTGTCACGCTGTTCTATGAAAACAGCACCCGCACGCGCACTTCGTTCGAGCTGGCGGGTAAATACCTCGGCGCAAACGAGGTAAATATTTCCGTTGCCACAAGTTCGGTACAAAAGGGTGAATCTCTTATAGATACGGGTAAAACGCTCGATTCCATGAAAATCGATTTTATAGCAATCCGCCACCCCATGGCGGGTGCGCCCAAACTGCTTGCCGACAACGTAAACGCAAGCGTCATCAACGGCGGCGACGGCATGCATGAGCACCCTACGCAGGCGCTTTTGGATATGTTCACCATGCGCCGCGCTCTGGGCGGGATTAAGGGCTTGAAAGTCGCTATTTTAGGCGATATAAAGCACAGTCGGGTTGCAATGTCCAATCTGTTCGGACTCGGAAAGTTGGGCGCAGAAGTCTGGATGTACGCTCCCTCGACGATGATGCCAAGGGATATTGAAAAGTCGGGCGCCCACATCGCAAAAAGCCGTGAAGAGGCAATCGAAGGCGCCGACGCCGTTATGGGGCTCAGAATACAGCTTGAACGCCAGCACGGCGGGCTGTTTCCCTCGCTTTCGGAATATGCCCGCTACTACGGAGTTGACGATCGCCTTCTGAAATATGCAAAACCTAACGCAATAGTTCTTCATCCGGGACCCGTAAACAGGGGAGTGGAACTTACCCCTCAGGTCATTGACGGAGAAAAAAGCCTTATAAATACGCAGGTCACGGGCGGGCTTGCCGTAAGAATGGCTGTGCTTAAACTTCTTGACGGGTACAGGGAGGCAAATTTATGATAGCAATAAAAAACGCAACGCTCGTTTTAAAGGACGGCGAAGTTAAATCCGACCTGCTTATCGGCGGAAACAAAATCGTAAAAATAGGTAAATTTGAAATTCCCGACGGTTGCGCTGTCATAGACGCAACGGGCAAACATGTAATTCCGGGGATTATAGACATGCACGTCCATCTCCGTGAGCCCGGGTTCGAAGGCAAAGAGGATATCGAAAGCGGCTCCCGTGCGGCTGTTGCGGGCGGGGTAACGCAGGTATGTTGCATGCCCAACACCGACCCCGTATGCGATAACGCGGTCGTCGCCACTTATATAAACCACCGCGCCGCGCAGGTTGGCTTGTGCAAAATTCATCCCATCGGCGCGATAACCAAGGGTGAAAAGGGCGAAACTCTTTCCGATATCGGCAAAATGAAGTCTGCGGGCATTGTCGCTATCAGCGATGACGGCAGGTCTGTAATGAATTCCGCAATAATGCGCCTCGCCATGGAGTATGCAAATGATTTCGGATTAAAATGCCTCTGTCATTGCGAGGATGCGAACCTTGTGGACGGAGGGGTAGTAAACGAGGGGTTAAATTCTACTTTAACGGGACTTAAAGGCAGTTTACGCGCTGCCGAGGATATAATGATAGCAAGGGATATCGCCCTTGCGGAAAGTTTAAACGTTCCCGTACACATTTGCCACGTTTCAACTTATAGCGGAGTTGAAATTATCCGTTCCGCCAAAGCGCGCGGCGTAAAAGTCACTGCGGAAACCTGCCCGCATTACTTCATATTGACGGACGATATTATAACGTCGTACGATACTTCCACAAAGGTAAATCCTCCCGTGCGCGAAGAGCGCGACAGGGCGGAAATTATAAGGGGCTTGAAGGACGGTACGTTGGATTGTATTGTCACCGATCATGCGCCCCACTCCATAAAGGATAAGCAGGTTGAATACAACCTTGCGGCTTTCGGCATAAGCGGAATAGAAACGAGTTTCGCGCTCAGCTATACTTATCTCGTAAAAAGCGGTATAATGACGCTGTCGGAACTCATGGCTAAAATGAGCGCAAATCCCGCCGCAGTACTCTCTTTGGAGGGAGGGGAAATAAAGGAGGGCGCGCCTGCCGACCTTGCTATTGTGGATTTAAATGAAAAGTACACAATAAATTCCAAAAATTTCTTATCCAAGGGTAAAAATACGCCTTTCAACGGCTTTGAAGTTTATGGAAAAGTGCTGTATACTTTGGTTGACGGAGAAATTAAATATTCTTAATTTCTCCGCGCATATGCTTCGCAATACTTCGTTGCGGCTGCGTTTTGTTCGGTTACGTACTAATATGTACGCGCCCTCTCAAAGCCTCTCCGCGCCTTGTCTTGCTCGTATCTCCGCGGAGGGGTAACAATTGCGGCGCACAAAAATATTCTCCGCGCATATGCTTCGCAATGCGCGCCGTGCGCCGTATTTTGCGGGGCGTTTACGCCTTTGTATGCTTCCGCGGTCGCAGAGCCGAAATAAATTCAAAAAAATTAAATCCAGAGGGATAAATATGATAGACAGGTTAATTGATAAAATAATCGAAATGCAGAACCCCGCCTGCGTGGGGCTCGATACAAGCTTCGATTACTTGCCCGACGAAATGAAAGAGGATATAGCCACTTTCGAAGGCGTTGCGGAAAGAATAATCGAATTTAACATGAACATTATAGATAAGGTGTGCGACATAGTTCCCGCCGTAAAGGTACAGATCGCCTATTACGAGATGTACGGTTACGAGGGTTTGCGCGCCTTCGATTACACGGTCAACTATGCCCGCGGCAGGGATATGGTAGTCATCGCTGACTGTAAGCGCAACGATATCGGCTCTACGGCGGGCTGTTATTCGAAAGCTTACCTCGGCAAAACGGCTGTAAACGATAAGTTTATAAAATCCTTCCCCGCAGACATGCTCACCGTCAACGGCTATCTCGGCACGGACGGCGTTAAGCCCTTTGTGGACGACATAAAAAAATACGATAAATCCATCTTCGTGCTTGTAAAAACTTCCAATCCATCTTCGGGAGAATTGCAGAATTTAAAACTTGAAAACGGCAAATTCGTTTACGAGCAAATGGGCGAACTCGTCACCGAATGGGGCAAGGATACGGTCGGTAAATACGGCTATTCGGAAGTCGGCGCGGTGGTGGGCGCAACCCATCCCGAAGAAGCCGCAAGGCTTCGTTCCCAATTGAAGAATACGTTCTTCCTTATCCCCGGTTACGGCGCGCAGGGCGGCAGTGCGGATATGCTTAAAGTTTGCTTCGACGAAAGGGGGCTCGGCGGCATTGTCAATTCCTCGCGCGGCATTATCTGCGCTTACAAAAACTCAAATTACAGCGGAATGAACTATTACGACGCAGCCCGTGCCGCTTGCCTCGATATGCAGCACGACCTTATCGGCGCGATAGGCAAAATAGGCCGTTAAAAGTTTTTTAGGCGATTATATTATTATGAAAGATTTAATTGCAACGGTAGCGCACAATGAAGAAATTGCGCAAAATATTTACGCTTTAACGCTTGAATTGCCCGAGAGCGTGGGTGAAATTCACGGTGGGCAGTTCGTCAACCTCTCCACGGGCGATAATTCCCGACTTTTAAGGCGGCCGCTCGGAGTTATGAAGGTTGAGGGCAACGTCATTACCGTTTGTTATCAGGTAAAAGGGGCGGGAACCCGCCGTCTTACGCAAGCTAAGGCGGGCGAAAAGCTTTCGGCGTTGTTGCCCCTCGGCAATTGGTTCGATTTGGAAGAGTATAAGTCCGTCGCCGTCGTCGGGGGAGGAGTGGGTATATTCCCGCTGATCGCCGCCATACGCGAAAATTACAAACGAAAGGACTTCTATTCCTATATAGGTTTCAGAAACATAGGCGCCGTTTGCCTTCTTGACGAACTTAATAAAAGCAAGTCGCTCAATATCACCACGGACGACGGCAGCTACGGCAAAAAAGGCAACGCCGTTCAGGCTTTTATGGAAGATATAAATAACCTTAACGTTGACGTTATAATTTCCTGCGGGCCGCCGATAATGCTAAAAATTTTAAAGCAAAAGCTTGCTGAACGGGACGTTAAAACCCCTTGCTATGTTTCTCTTGAAGAGAGAATGGGTTGCGGCTTGGGCGCGTGCCTCGTCTGCGTCTGCAAGGGCGCCGACGGTGAAAACCTGCGCGTCTGCCGCGACGGTCCCGTGTTCGACATAAAAGAGGTGGAACTGTGACTGAGGTGATAGCCCGAAAAAAACGTGTTGCCTGGATGTATATAGTTTCGCTGATAATCGGCGTCGCCCTGATAATCTGCGCTTCGGTTTTGGGTTCGGATAATAAAATTGCCGTCGTTTTTATGGTCATAGTCGGCATAGTTTGCATAGCCGTAAGCGTTGTAATTATTATCAAAATTTCCAAAACTCCGTTAATCGTTATCACGCGTGAAGAAGATACTCTTATTTATCCCGACGGCAAGTGTAAAATTTCGGAACTTGAAAACGTCTATTGCCGCAGGGCGCACGCGCGCGGCATTTCATACGAGTGGGGAGAAATTATTATAAGCGTGAACGGCAGGGAATATAAATACAATTACGTTGCCGACGTTGAAAGGGTGCAGCAAAGGATTGCGCAACTTATGCAGGAAAGCAAAAGCGACAACCCAAATTACAGTATAGGTGCTATTTATGGCTGATTTAACCGTAAATCTCTGCGGCGTGACGTTGAAAAATCCCGTTATCGCCGCAAGCGGAACCTTCGGGTTCGGCAGAGAATTTAATTTGATATACGATATTTCGGCGCTTGGCGGCGTCAGTACAAAGGGCATGACATTAAAACCGCGCCTCGGCAATCCCGCCCCGCGCATAGCGGAAGGCAGCAGCGTTATATTAAACGCCGTCGGCTTGCAAAATCCGGGCGTAGACCATTTTATTAAAAACGATTTAAAGTTTTTACGCATGAAGGGCGTTGCCGTAATCGCCAACGTCGCGGGCAGTTCGTTTGACGACTACGCGGAAATTTGCGGCAAGCTTGACGGACTTGCAGATATGGTAGAGCTGAATATCTCCTGTCCCAACGTAAAGGCGGGCGGCATGGCTTTCGGAATAAGACCCGAAAGCATTCAAAAAGTGACGGAAGTTTCCAAAGCCTCGTTGAAGCTCACGCCGCTTATGGTCAAGCTTTCGCCTAACGTTGAGAGCATTGCGGAAAACGCCCGTGCGGCACAGCGCGGCGGCGCGGACTGTATTTCGCTTGTAAATACCTTTACGGGCATGGTTATAGACGCCGAGCGCAGGAAGCCTCTCCTCGCCAACAATACGGGCGGGGTCTCGGGCGCCGGAATCAAGCCTATCGCGCTCAGAATGGTTTATGAGGCGGCTCACGCCGCGGATATCCCCGTGGTGGGAATGGGCGGAATTACAAGCGGGCTTGACGCAATAGAGTTCATGATGGCGGGTGCGCGCGCCGTTCAGGTCGGAACGGCTAATTTCACGAACGCAAACGCCATGCCTGAAATTATTTCGGAAATAAACGAATGGCTGGATAGTCATAAGATAGAAAAAGTGACTGATATAATCGATACGTTATCGATGAATTGAGAGGTTTTTATGGATTACAAGAGGCAGTTTATTAAATTTATGGTGGAAAGCGGCGTGCTCCGTTTCGGGGAATTTACTTTAAAAAGCGGCAGAAAGGCGCCCTATTTCATCAATACGGGCAATTACAAAACGGGTGAGCAGCTTTCAATGCTGGGTAAGTACTATGCGGCCTGCATTGCGGAAAGCGGAGCGCAGGCGGATACGCTTGTCGGACCTGCCTATAAAGGCATACCCCTTGCCGTAACTACGGCGGTTTCTCTTTGGAACGAGTACGGGAAAAGCCTCAACTATTGTTTTGACAGAAAGGAAGCAAAGGACCACGGCGAAGGCGGGCTTTTCGTGGGTAAACAGCTTGAAGACGGGGAGCGCGTCATAATCGTCGAGGATGTGATGACGTCGGGCAAAGCTTTAAGGGAACTTCTTCCCAAATTGCAGGCAACGGCAAACGTACAAATAGCGGGCATGGTCATTTCGGTTGACAGAATGGAGCGCGGTCTTGAAAGCGGACTTTCCGCCGTGCAGGAAGTTTATAAGGAGTTCGGCGTAAAGGTTTACTCTATCGTCACCATGGCTGATATTATCGCGGCAATTGAGGACGGCGACATTGAAGGAAAGGAATATCTTCCCGCAATGAAAGAATATCGCGCAAAATATGGCGTAGAATAATAAAAAATGTAAAAATTTGCTTTATCATTAAAAGAACGAACCTCTTAAAAGCATTTGAGGTTCTAAGGTCAATTATTCGGCGCACTTGTGCGCGCAGCCCGGTAATGATTAGGGCTATGCCCGAAAATAGGATATCCCCGCGTAAAACGCGGGGATATTTAACTTATCGGGTATGCGGAGTACTCCTCTTAACGATACGAAATAATTGATTAGCCCTTTGTAGGAGCCGGAATATACATTTAATATAATCAAATGCGTATAGCACAGGGCAGGTTCAAAATTTTTGTCAAAATAATGCGCTCCAATTATTTATTGTTTTAATTCTGTCAAATATTGCGTCGTTTGACAATGCAATACATTAAAAATTCTTTCATAAAACAAAATAGCCCGAACGTCTTTTTTAC
>CAZQNK010000006.1:0-42694 GCA_964594955.1 uncultured Clostridia bacterium
CGCTCATTCGCTGAACATCTTCGGCGACCATGCGGACGTTATGGCCTGCCGCCAGACGGGTTTTGCAATGCTTTGCGACGGATCCGTACAGGAAGTTATGGATCTTGCACTCGTTGCTCACCTTTCTACACTGAGGGCGAAAGTACCTTTTATCAACTTCTTCGACGGTTTCAGGACAAGCCACGAAGTTGCTAAAATCGACGTTTGGGACGAAGCCGACAACTATGCCGAAATCAGAGCTATCTGCGAAGAAGTCGGCACGGCTGCGGACATTGCGGATTTCAAATCACGTTCCCTCAACCCCGAACACCCTATACAGAAAGGCACGGCGCAGAACGGCGACACCTATTTCCAGAACAGAGAGACTGCGAACAGCTATTACGCCGCTACCCCCGCCATTGTTCAGCATATGATGGACGTTGTTTCGGCTAAATGCGGAAGACATTACCATTTATTCGATTATGTAGGCGCTCCCGACGCAGAAGAAGTTATCGTCTGCATGGGTTCGGGTTGCGAAACCATTGAAGAATCTATCAATAAATTGAACGCTTCCGGCAAGAAGTACGGTCTTGTAAAAGTTCGTCTTTACCGTCCTTTCGTTGCAGAAGCCTTTGTTGCCGCTCTTCCCAAGAGCACCAAGAAAATCGCCGTTCTTGACAGGACGAAAGAGCCCGGCTCGCTCGGCGAACCTTTATACCTTGACGTGTGCTCGGCGCTTATGGAAGTCGGCGTAACTAACATTAAGGTTGTAGGCGGCAGATACGGACTCGGTTCCAAAGAATTCACGCCTTCCATGGTGCTTGCAGTATACAAGAACCTTGAACAGGAAACTCCTAAGAACCACTTCACCATAGGTATTTACGAGGACGTTACAAACACTTCGCTTGATTTCTCGGAGAAGTTTGACGCAGCTCCCGCAGGTTCAACAAGCTGTAAATTCTACGGACTCGGTTCTGACGGTACTGTCGGCGCAAATAAGAATTCCATTAAAATTATAGGTGACCATACTGACAAGCATGCTCAGGCATACTTCTTCTATGATTCCAAGAAGTCGGGCGGTATAACTGTTTCCCACCTCCGTTTTGGCGATACGCCCATACAATCTGAATATCTTATCGATTCAGCCGACTTCGTTCAGTGTTCTAATCCTTCTTACATCACCCGTTATGATATGACGAGCGACATCAAAGAAGGCGGCACATTCCTTATTAATACCAACGCTACAACGGTTGAAGCGCTTGAAGAGTTCCTTCCCGCAAAGGTTAAGCAGGATATCGCTAAAAAGCACATCAATCTTTATGTTATAGACGCAATTAAAATTGCTGCCGATCTTGGTCTTCGCGGCAGAACCAACACGATTTTGCAGTCTGCATTCTTCCGTGTTAATCCCCAGATCATGCCCTACGATCAGGCTATCGACTACATGAAGTACATGGCGAAAAAATCGTTCGGCAGAAAGGGCGACGCCGTTGTCCAGATGAACTACAACGCCATCGATTCCGCTGCGGGAGATAATCTTATAAAGATTGACGTACCTGCGGCTTGGGCTGAAGCTACCACAGGTGCGGAGATGGTAAAAGGTAATGATAACGAATATTATCAGGAAATCATTAAACCCATCCTCTACCTCAAGGGCGACGAGCTTAAATCTTCGCAGTTTAATGCGGACGGTCACGTTCCTACCGGCACAACCAAATTTGAAAAACGCGGGGTTGCCGTTCTCGTTCCCCACATTATCAATGAAAAATGTATTCAGTGCGGCACCTGCTCGTTTGTGTGCCCCCACGCATGTTTAAGACCCGCACTTATCGCTAAGGACGCTGAAAGACCCGAAACGCTCGTTACGAAACCCGCCATAGGTCTTGTCGGATACGACTATAAGATGCAGGTTTCGCCCCTTGACTGCATGGGTTGCGGCGTGTGCGCTACCGTCTGCCCTGTAAAGGACGGCGGAGCTATCAAGATGATCCCTCTTGCAGAGTCGCTTGCAAACGGCGAAGACAAGAATTGGGAATACGCTGTGGATCTTCCCGACGTAGATACTTCCAAATTCAAGAAAGAAACTGTAAAGGGCTGCCAGTTCGCTACTCCCCTCTTTGAGTTCTCGGGCGCATGCGCAGGTTGCGGCGAAACGCCTTACGTTAAGGTTGTAACCCAGCTCTTCGGTGAGGACATGGTAATTGCGAACGCGACGGGCTGCTCCTCCATTTACGGCGGTTCTTCCCCCACATGCCCCTACACCACTAATAAGAAAGGTCACGGTCCCGCATGGGCTAACTCCCTGTTTGAGGACAACGCCGAATTCGGTTACGGCATGAACCTTGCATATCAGACAAGACGTAAAGCCGTAAAAGAAAAAGTTGCTAAACTTGCAGAAATCAGCGAAGCTTGCAAACCCGCATGCGAAGCTTATCTTGCGGCGTTCGAAGACAGAGAGCCTTCAAAGAAAGCTTCTGCGGAACTTTTGAAAGCTCTTGAAGGTTGCGTAAAGTGCGATGCAGAATGTTCGGCGCTTGTCAATGAAATTCTTGCAGACAAAGATTGCCTTTCCAAGAAATCTATCTGGATCTTCGGCGGCGACGGTTGGGCATACGATATCGGTTACGGCGGTCTCGACCACGTACTTGCAAGCGGCGAAGACGTAAACGTTCTTGTACTTGATACCGAAGTTTACTCCAACACGGGCGGTCAGGCTTCTAAATCCACCAATATCGGCGCCGTTGCAAAGTTTGCTTCCGCAGGCAAGAGAGTTAAGAAAAAGGATCTCGGCATGATTGCCAAGACCTACGGATATGTTTATGTTGCACAGTGTGCTATGGGCTCTAACCCCGCACAGCTTCTTAAAGCTTTATCTGAGGCTGAAGCTTACCATGGGCCTTCGCTCATTATCTGCTATGCTCCTTGCATTAACCACGGTATTAACATGACCAAGAGCCAGCTTGAAGAAAAGGCGGCTGTCGACTGCGGTTATTGGCAGCTTTACAGATATAATCCCGAAGGCGAAGTATTTACGCTTGATTCCAAGGATCCTACGGGCGATTATCAGGCATTCCTTGCAGGAGAAACACGTTACACCTCCCTTGTCAAGACTCAAGGCGCTGAAGTCGCTAACGAGCTCTTCAAACAGACGGAAGAATCCGCTAAGGCAAGACTTGAGGGATACAAGAAACTTGCGGACAAATAATTGCCGAAAGATTTCAATAAAATTTAAAACTGTCGCCGCGGCATTAGCCGCGGCGACTTTAATATAGCTTAAAATAATGCGCACCTTAAGAAAAAATACTTGCGGTGCGCCAAGCTCTTCGTGCTTGACAGTCCATTCCGAACAAGAAGAGGATCGGGCAGACCTAAACTTATAAAAGCAAGATAAATAGCCGCAAGAAGTAACGAAAAATTAATCGACGGAAAACTTAGCTTATTTTCCCTTTTTGCCTGTAATAATATGATATGTTTCGGGACGACGGTCGCGGAACAATCCCCACTCAAGACGCGCCCTTGTAAATTTATTCAAATCGAATTCAGCGTAAATAATGGTTTCCTCATCTGCACCCGCTTCGGCTATCTTGGCGCCTATATTATCGGTTATAAATGAAGAACCGTAAAAGGTCAAAGAAGAGCATTGTCCGCCGTTCGCTTTTGAAGGTACAACATCCTCCCTGCCTATCCTGTTTGCGGCGGCAACGGGCACCAAATTTGCGGCCGCATGCCCCTGCATAACTCTCTGCCAATGGGCGACGCTGTCTGTACCGAGAATAGGTTCAGAACCGATTGCTGTGGGATATAAAATTATTTCCGCCCCGTTCAACGCAAGAGAACGCGCAGTTTCGGGGAACCATTGGTCCCAACAAATTCCGACGCCGATACACCCGTAAGTCGTATTAAATGTGACAAAACCGGTATCACCCGGCGTGAAATAAAATTTTTCCTGATAGTAATGGTCGTCCGGAATATGGGTTTTGCGGTATACTCCGAGGATTTTTCCGCAATCGAGAACGGCGACCGAATTATAAAGAACGTTTCCGCACTTTTCATAAAAACTGACGGGAACGACGATTTTCATTTCTTCTGTAATGGGTAAAAGAACTTTTATTGCCTCATTATTTTCCGTTTCTTCGGCATAGGAATAATAATCATAATTGCGTTCCTGACAGAAATAGGGGCGCTCGAAAAGTTCCGGAAGCAAAACGACATTAGCGCCGGACAACGCCGCTTTGCGCGTAAAAGCGACGGCATGCTGAATATTCTCTTCTCTATTACCTGAACACTGCATTTGCACACAGGCAATTTTTATGTTTTTCATATTTACTTACCTAATTATGAGTTTTTACTTTTTTTAAAGAAACTGCCCGACAAAAACACAGAGATACAAGTAAAAAACGGGAAAAGCGAGCATTTCCGATGGGAGTTTACTTGCCGTAAACGACACGATTGAAAGCGCAACTTGCCGAAGTTATACGATGTAGATTTGTGTTTTTACTTAGGAATTTGTTGCGTTAAGCAATGTATATTTCCACCGCCTATAATCAGCTGACGGGCGTATACGGGCACTATTCTTCTGTCAACGAAGCATCTGCCCAGAATTTCAAGAGCAATTTTATCGTTTTCATCACCGAATTGCGGTACAATCACTGCCGAATTGCAGACATAAAAATTTACATAGCTTGCGGCAAGTTTTTCACCCACTTCACGCTCATCTTCGCCCTCTTCGGGTTCAAAACCGTTGACCTCATATTCCGTAAAACAAACGGGAACCTTTGGAAATGGAATTTTTATAACATTAATACCGGCATTTTTCAACACATTTAAATTTTTACGGCAGCGTACGCCCTGTTCACCCTCTTCCGTCCAGCCGAGAACTACCGCATTTTCCGAAACAAAAGCACAGATGTTATCAACATGACCGTCGGTTTCATCTCCTTCAACGCCGTAGGGCAACCAAATTACTCTGTCCGCCCCCAAATACTGCTTCAAAGTATCCTCTATCCGCGATTTCGTCATTTGTGGATTGCGCCCTTTGGACAAAAGACATTCTTCGGTGGTTATAACTGTACCCTTGCCGTTTGAATGTATAGAACCGCCCTCCAAAACAAAAGGGCGCGCCGAATATAACTCCGTGTTCGTTATTTTACAGAAATTTGACGAAAACTTATCGTCATTTATATAATCTTTATAAAGCCCGTTAAATTCACCGCCCCAAGCATTGAACACCCAATCAATTGCGCGCACTTCTTTTCCGTCGGTGACAAAAGTCGGAGCGGTATCCCTCGCCCAGCAATCGTCCGTGGGAATTACAAGGGGAATAACCTTTCCCTCTTCTATTTCCTTGCCCAAAAATTCGAAAGCGCTCCGCCTTCCCTTTTCAGTCATCGATAAGTAGACTTTTTCTCCGTTGCAGATTGTTTTTATTATCTCCGCAAATACCGGACGGGCATATTTTGCACCGTAAATCCAACTGCCGCCGCGCTCACACCACATCATTATCGTTGCCGCATGCGGAGCATATTCGGCAGGCATAAAAAAATTGTCCTCAGCAGGAGTTCTCATAATCTTGATTTAAAATCGGCATAGCCGAAAGATTTTATAACGTCATATCTTTTGCCGCGCTTTACCGCAATGGCAGGCAAAGGCATACCGTTGAAAGTGTTATTTTTTACCATAGTATATATAGCCATATCGCCGAAAGTGAGAACATCGCCTTCACTCAGTGGCTTATCGAAAGAATAATCGCCTATGACATCACCCGCAAGGCAGGTGCGGGACGATAAGCGGTATAAATAAGGTTTTTCCCCCGCAACTCCGCTTTTTGCAAGCGGCGGGCGGTAAGGCATTTCAAGAACGTCGGGCATATGGCACTCTGCCGAGCTATCCAAAATAGCTACATCCATACCGTTATGGACAATCTCAAGAACACGGGTGAGCAAATAGCCGGCATTAAAAGCAACAGCCTCGCCGGGTTCAAGATAAATTTGAACGCCGTACCTATCCGAAAGCCGCTTAACAGTATCCTCCAGAAGCGGAATATTGTATCCATCCTTGGTTACATGGTGACCGCCGCCGAGATTGAGCCACTTTAAATTTTTTAAAAACGCGCCAAAATCTTTTTCAAACGCCGAAACCGTTGCAGACATATCTTCCGCGCCCTGTTCACACAGAGTATGGATGTGAAAGCCTTCCACTACGCTTAAACAATCGGGACGGAAATTTTCCTTAGTGACGCCCAAACGGGAAAACGGAGCGCAAGGGTCGTATATCCCTCCGCCCTGCGTTGAGTATTGAGGATTAATCCTGAGTCCTATGCTCGATTTTTTTACTCTTGAGGAAAATTTTTGCAACTGATTAAACGAATTGAAAATTACATGGTCGCAAATTTCAGCAATTTCATCAAATTCTCCGTCAAGATATGCAGGACAAAAAACATGATTTTCACCGTCAAATTCTTCATGGGCAAGACGGGCTTCATAAAGCCCGCTCGCCGTCGTACCGCAGAGGTAATCAGAAATAAGCGGATAAAAAGCGTAGCATGAAAAAGCTTTTTGCGCAAGCAAAATTTTGCAACCGGTACGCCGCTGTACACCGTTCAGTATTTCAAGATTTTTTATAAGCCTGTCCTCGTCTATGACGTAGACAGGCGTAGGTATATCAGATATATTCATAACGGATATTACGTCAGACATAGTACTATGTTAATCGACTAATTCAGGGTTTTCTACAACTTTCCAAGGCAAGCCATACTTATTAAGTGCGTCCATATAGGGGTCGGGATCGAATTCTTCACAGTTCCATACTCCTGCCTTTTGCCATACGCCTGTTGCAACCAACATAGCGCCTATCATTGCGGGAACGCCCGTCGTATAAGAAATTGCCTGCGAACCGACTTCCCTATAACACTCCTGATGATCGCAAACGTTATAGATATATAAGGTACGGCGCTTCCCGTCCTTTAATCCCGTAAATATACAGCCGATATTGGTCTTGCCTTTTGTTCTTGCGCCAAGAGACGCGGGATCGGGCAAAAGCGTCTTTAAAAACTGAATGGGCACTATTTGTTTCCCTTCAAAATTTACCGGAGTTGTGGAGAGCATCCCCACGTTTTTCAGACAGTTCATATGCTGTATATAACTTTGACCGAAAGTCATAAAAAAGCGTATGCGCTTAACTCCCTTGATATTTTTTGCAAGGCTTTCAAGTTCTTCATGGTGCAAAAGGTACATATCCCTTTCGCCCACCCCGTCAAAGTTATAGACGCGCTTTATCTCCAAAGGTTGAGTTTCAACCCATTTACCGTTTTCAATGTAAGATCCATTTGCGGAAACCTCGCGGAGGTTGATTTCGGGATTAAAATTGGTAGCAAAAGCATAACCGTGATCACCGCCGTTGCAATCGAGAATATCTATCGTTTCGATTGTGTCGAAATAATGTTTTTGTGCATATGCGCAGAATACCTGCGTTACCCCGGGATCGAATCCCGTTCCCAAAAGAGCGCATATACCCGCTTTTTTATATTTTTCAAAATAATCCCATTGATAGGAGTAATCAAAATAAGCCGTAAAACCTTTTTCTTTAACGCGTTTTTCATAGGCGGCGCGCCATACGGGGTCGTCGGTATCTTCACACTCGTAATTAGCAGTATCTATATAATGCACCTTAGTTTGCAGACAAGCTTCCATTATTGTAAGATCCTGATAGGGCAACGCAACGTTTAAAACGGCGTCCGGCTTAAATGAGCTTATAAGGGCAACCAGCTCTTCCACATTATCGGCGTTTACTTTTGACGTGGTAAGCTTTGCATTCGTCTTATCTTTTATTTTTTCAACAAGATCCTTGCACTTTTGCTCCGTGCGACTGGCTATCAGAATTTCAGTAAAAATTTTATCAGCCTGCGCACACTTCTGAATTGCGACCTGAGCCACGCCGCCGCAACCTATAACCAATAATTTCATTTTAATTACTCCTCACTATACATGAATTAAAAATCTGTGTATTTTTAAAATATATTGTTTCGCTTACAACTCTTCCGCTTCCTTTAAGATATCTTCAACATACTTAGGCAACATGAAAGCTCCCATATGAAGGTTTGTGGTATAATACCAAGTTTTTATACCGCGCCTTTTCCACTTTTCAGGATTAAAATCCTTTATTGGGTGATATTTTTTACTTGCAAAACCAAACAGCCAATACCCCGAAGAACATGTAGGTATATGCGCCTGATAAACTTTTGAAACGGGGAAACAGCGGAAAACTTTTTGGTGCATTTTGCGGCACTCAGCCTCGTCCTCATCATAGAAAGGGCTGCCGTGTTGGTAGACCATTATTCCCGTATCGTTGAGCGCCTTAAAGCAACTACCGTAAAATTCTTTGGTGAAAAGCCCCTCGGTTGGGCCAAAAGGGTCGGTCGAATCGTTTATTATCAGGTCATATTCGCCAACTTTGCCGCGAATAAACTTCAATCCGTCCTCTATATACAGATTCACGCGTTTATCTTCAAGCCCCGCCGCGGTTTCCGGAAAAAACTTTTTTGAAACATAGACGAACATTTCATCCTCTTCCACAACGTCTATGCGCTCGATCTCAGGGTAATTGCACAATTCCTTGGCAACTCCGCCGTCGCCGCCGCCTATGACAAGCACGTTTTTAACATTGGGATGAACCGCCATGGGCACATGTGCAACCATTTCGTCATAGATAAACTCGTCCTTTTCAGAAAAGACGACTTCACCGTCGAGACTGATAAACCTCCCCAAATCTTCGGAATCGAACACGTCCACTTGCTGAATGTCGCTTCGCTCGGAAAACAGCTGTTTTTTTACTCTTATACTAAGTTTTATGTTCGGCGTATGAATATCCGAAAACCACATTTCCATAAGTTCACCCCTTCAAAAATTAATCATTCAAGCGCAAAATGTTACTTTAAAACATTCAAACGCTCCACAGCGAAGTCTTCCGTTCCCTGCATGGAACATCCCTTAGCTTTTGCGTATGTGATGTACTCTATTATATCTTTTGTAATCAGTTCCCCGGGAGCCAAAATCGGAATACCGGGGGGATAACACATAACAAATTCCGTACAGATCTTTCCTTCCGCAGCCTTTAAAGGCAATGATATTTTATCCGAATAAAACGCCTTGCGCGGCGGCACGGCAACTTTAGGCGAAACATATTCCGCCGAAAGCATACCTGCTTTATCGCGCTTATAAAGGCGATTCATATCATCCAACGCACCTACAAGCCGTTCTATATCCTGCAATCTGTCGCCTATAGATATATAGGCAAGAATATTTGAAATATCGCCGAACTCTATCTGAATATCGTATTCATCGCGGAGAATGTCATAAACTTCTATGCCGGCAAGTCCCAAATCGCGCGTATATACGGCAAGTTTTGTTACATCGAAGTCATAAACCGAAGTTCCGTTGATAAGTTCCTTACCATATGCGTAATAATCGCCAATGCCGTTGATCTCCTCACGGGCATAACTCGCCATCTTCATAACCTTTTCAAAAGACTCCCTGCCGTGAAGGGCAAGGTTTCTTCTGGATATATCAAGACTTGACATCAAAAGATATGACGCGCTTGTTGTTTGCGTAAGGTTGATTATTTGGCGAACATAGTCGGCATTCATACTTTTATTGAGAAGAAGTATGGAACTTTGGGTCAAGCTTCCGCCCGATTTATGCATCGAAACTGCGGACATATCCGCCCCAGCAGCCATAGCTGATATAGGAAGATCGTCGTTGAATGAAAAATGCGTTCCGTGCGCCTCGTCCGCAAGCACTTTCATACCGTGCGAATGAGCGATTTCTACAATCGAGCGCATATCAGAGCATATTCCGTAATATGTGGGATTGTTCACAAGCACGGCGACGGCGTCGGGGTTATCCTCAACTGCCTGTAAAAGCTTTTTGGGTTCCATACCGAGGGATATACCCAATTTTTGATCTACTTCCGGATTAACGTAGACGGGGATTGCCCCGTTCAATATGAGGGCATTTATAACCGATTTATGCACGTTGCGCGGCATGATTATCTTATCCCCCTCTTTACTAACGGAAAGAATCATGCTTTGAACGGCAGAAGTGGTTCCTCCAACCATGAAAAACGAATTTGCCGCTCCGAACGCCTCGGCCGCAAGAGCCTCGGCTTCCCGTATTACCGACGACGGATGGCACAAATCGTCCAACGGCTTCATGGAGTTAACGTCCAGCCCGACGCATCTTTCACCGAGCAGTTCTACAAGTTCGGGATTGCCGCGGCCGCGTTTATGCCCCGGAACGTCGAACGGAACAACGCGCTTTTTACGGAATTTTTCAAGCGCCTCGTATAAAGGAGCTCTTCTTTGGTTCATTTCTTTCATTGCGCCCTCAAAAAAACAATGACGACCTATAAGGCCGTCATTGTTTACGCTGTAATACGCGCATACTACTATTCTTGGTTGGGACTTTTCGTAGAGTCTATATAGCAAATACTTTTAATACTCTTATTGACCGTTTCACAAGTGACGCCTTTAAGGCTTTATATAAACAGGATTAACCTGTCAACTTATAAAATTTGAGCTTCTAACTCAATCAATAATGCGGCAATCGCCGCCAAATATTTGCATGGATCCCAAAAGCGCCATACGTTAGCAAAAATATAACAGAAAATAGTTCTTTTGTCAATAATTTTTGATATATTTTAATTCATTTTGATAAAATCGGCAATATTTTGCATTACCGCGTCGTCCTCTTCTGTCGCGGCTATAAAATCAAAGTTTTTAAGATACTCCAAATCGGCTTTTGTTTTGATCGGATTTAAAGATATAGCTATCAACTTTTGTACAAGCTTATCCGCTTTGTCGGAGTTATAGGGATTGTGAGCTTTACCGTTCACAAGATATTTTGTTATATTGGCGCCGTCCGCTTTTTCATATGCCGAATCTTGCAGTCGGACTACGTTATCTTCGTCGCCGTGAATAATCAAAGTGCGTACCCCGCTATTTTCAGCGCATTTTGAAGCGCTTGCATTGCCGTATTTTCCGAAACGTAAAAGATTAATCATCACCCAATACGGATACAATACGGCACACATAAATTTAGGAATTACAGACGAAGCTTGCACCTTCATTATTCCTGCGGGAGAATCGGGAGCGCTTATTGCAACTACGCTTTCAACTTTTCTGCGCGCGGAAGCACATAGAACGGAATACGCGCCCCAACTGTGGCCTATGAGAGTGACGGGCATATCTTTCAGACGCGCGTCGTTTGCAGCGAAATCAATTGCAGCAACCGCCGTTTTTACCCCCTCATAAAATCCTTTCATATTTTTTCCGTCGGAAAAATTGCACCCCGTACTGTCTATACTTAATACTTTATATCCGAGATTGCAAAAATAAAAAATTTCCTTTGTATAAGCGACATGCCCGGGTCCCATTCCATGGCAAAAAATTATAAGATGTTTCCCGTCGCAATTGCTTCCGCTGTAAATATAGCCGCGCAAAAGGGCGCGCCCGTTGCGAACTTCCACAGGTTCGCTAACAAGATTAAAATCCTGTGCGGAAAAGTATTTCATGTCAGGATTTTTATCAAGTCTTTTGCCGAAAGCTATTCTATCGCAAATAAAGGCAAAAACAAACAATAATAGAAATAAAAACAGCGCTAAAGACGCTATGATAATCAATATAATTGCATATGTAGGCATAATTTCATTTTAAAGGCGGCGCAGCAAAAAGCTGCGCCGCAAAATTTTATTTTAATTAAACAATATATTTACCGTCAAGGTCGGGAGCGGAGTCCATCTCTTCTTTCTGAGCTTCGTAACCCTTTTTACCGAGCAATGCAAACGTAGCTTTTTTACCGTTTTCAACGCCGGGCTGATTGAATGTATTGATGTTAAGCATAGCGCCCGCATAAGCCGTCTGCAATTCAAGCATGAACATAAGCTGGCCAAGCGTAAACGCGTTTACTTCAGGCAAACTTATCGTATAGTTCATTCTGCCGGCGCGCATAAGCGCATAAGCCGTAGCCTTATTTTCCGCCTGTATAAGTTCCTGCATGGTATGTCCGCCAAGGAAACCTACGTCGGGAATATCTTCGCATCCGTGCGCTATGGGCATTTCGCAACCGTATTTTTCAACCGAAATAAAAGTTATTACCTTATCATAAGGTCCTTCTATATACAGCTGAACCTGCGAATGTTGATCGGTGACGCCCAAACTCTTTACGGGAGTAGAACCTGCGTTTACGGTATTGCCCGCATAATCTACCGCTTTACCGAGAGATTCCGCCCAAAGCTGGCAATACCAGTCAGACATAAGTTTAAGATTGTCCGAATAGGGCATCATGACGTGAATATTTTTACCCTGCTGCATGGCGATATATTGGAGAGCCGCACATGCAAGAGCGGGGTTTTTGGAAACAGAACCCTTTGAGCAAAGTCCATCCATATAAGCCGCACCTGCAAGAAGCCCTTTTATGTCAATACCGAGAACTGCCGCGGGAAGAAGTCCCACAGGGCAAAGTTCGGAAAATCTTCCGCCAACGCCGTCGGGCAGAACGTATTTTTTGAACGCACCGCCGAAGCTTTGGTCTATTTTTATAAGGTTGCCGCGGCTTGCATCGGTGGTAAAGATAATATTTTCGGGCAGGTTAACGCCCGCTTTTTTCAAAATGTCGGAAATAATGAGATACTGCGTCATTGTTTCGCTTGTGGCGCCCGACTTGGAGATAACGTTGAAGCATGTTTTTTCGGGTTCGATAACGTCCAAAAGAGCCTGCATTCTTACAGGGTCAACATTGTCTTCTACATAGAATTTAGGCCCTCCGCGCTGCTTTTGGGGAAGTTCGTTGTAATGAAGATGTTTCAATGCGTTGAATACCATAATGGGACCCAATGCACTGCCGCCGATACCGAGCACTACGAAATACTTGAATTTCTTTCTTACTTCTTTTGCCGTTGCAAGAATATCGGCTACGATATCATCCTGATTATAGGGAAGCTCCGTCCAACCCATATACAGGTCGTCCCTGCCGCGGTTTGCCTTTACATATTCAAAAGCCTGTTCCGCCTTGTCTTTGACTGCGCGAAGTTCGCCGTCCTTTATGCCCCTTTCGCCCAGCGATTTGGACATCATATAGTTGTAATCGACCTTAACGCGCATGGCGTTACGCCAATCTCTTGTCTTGTAACCCATAATTTCCTCCGAATAATTTATTTGGTCGTAAATAATTATACCCCAATCGGACAAGATAGTCAATAGCAAGCGTTAATTTTCGCCAAAAATTATTTTTAAGCCCTTAAACAGTTGCCCGAACATAAGTTTGTATGCTATAATTTCTACTATGGTTGAACTTCTTACGGACGACCAGATCGCCGCAGACAATTTAATTAAAGACTGGTTTGAAAATTCCGAAAGACCGATATTCGTGCTTGCAGGGTATGCGGGCACGGGAAAAACCACTCTTTTGAAATATACGGTTACGCAAACGCTGAACCTTGTGCCTGACGTAAGCGCGGCTTTCGTTACGCCGACGGGCAAAGCGGCGACGGTGCTTATCCGCTCGGGAATTCCCGCCACCACACTGCACAAACTTATCTATCAATCTATTGCGGAAGAGCAGGAAATAGAGCTCAACGGAAAGAAGATAACGGTAGAAAAACTTATATTCAAACGTCGGGAAAATATAGATAAATCAATAAAACTGATAGTGCTTGACGAAGCTTCAATGGTCTCCGACGAAGTACTTATGGATCTTGCCCAATTCGGCGTAAAGATATTGCTATGCGGAGATACGGCGCAGCTTCCGCCCGTAGAAGGGTTGAACAGTTACCTGTCCTCTCCGGATTTCACATTGAAATCTATTGTGAGACAACAGCTTGACAACCCGATAATAGCCCTGTCGGAAATGGCGCGCAATGGCAGACCCATACCCTACGGCAGATACGGAGAAAACGCCGTGGTGATCGGCAAAAGATTTTTTACCGGCATGAAAAGAAAGAGCGCGCTTCTTAAAGCCGACCAAATCATATGCGGAATCAATAAGACGCGCGCTTTGATTAACGACGAAGTACGTTCAATGCTCGGATTGGAAGAATTGCCGCAAAGCGGCGACAAACTTATATGCACACAGAACAATTGGGGAGTTTTTATAGATGGGGAGTTGCGGTTCAATCTTGTAAACGGACAAATAGGCGCCTGTTACGACCCCGTATACGATCTTGAAAAAGGCATAGGATTTATGCAATTTAAACCCGATTTTTTGGAAGAGTTAAGCCCCGAAGCCATGCCTTTCGATATAGGCATATTTATGGAAAGCAACTATAGATATAAGCGCAATGATTATTTTGAAAAGTTTGACGAAGACGGAAACGTTTCGGGTGCGTTTACTTTGAACAGGTTTGAATACGGTTACTGCATATCATGCCATAAGGCACAGGGCAGTGAATTTGACAACGTTGTGGTATTCGACGAGAGCTATGCCTTTAAAGAGGATAAAAACCGTTGGCTGTATACGGCGATAACCCGCGCAAAGAAAAAACTTGTTATTATAAGATAAATTTAAAATCCCGCGGACGGAGGTTAAACCTCCGTCCGCGGGATTTTAATAAGCTTAAATTTCATTCTGAGACGCGGAAAGTATTGCCCGCGCTACAGCTGCGGCATTTTTGCTGCCTATTACTGTTGCGCCGATATCTATTGCGCTGGACATTTCCAAAACGGTCGCAACCCCTTCCGCCTTTACGGTACACCTGTCTTTTACGGCATTTTTAACGGCAGTGACCGCTTCCGAACAACTTTTTACCGAGCCTATCCCCGCCGCCCTTATAGAATTTACGCCGCAATCGGCGGCAATGACGCTGACCCGCTCCACTTCCTGACGGGAAAGCACGGAACACCCCACGTCTATCCTTAAAGAACGCTTTTTACATGCGGAGCGCAGTTTTTTAAATTCACGCTTTACGTAACCGAAATTCCCGTCGCGGATCTGCGAGATGGGAGCGGTTACTTCCACCTCGTCGGCGCCGTCGCGGATGGCGCGCTTAACGGCTTTTACCTTTATCGACGTTGCGTCACCGCCGTGCGGATAACTAATGCAGGCAATGAGCGCACATTCGCTTTCATCGGGAAGAACGGCTGAACATGCTTTTACTTGTGCAGGAAGTACGCAAACGCCGCCCAGACCGAGATTATTTGCCTCCGCACAGGCGTTTTTCAGCATTGCGTTGCCCGCAGTCACCTCGGCAAGGTCGTATTCAAGTTTTTTTATCTGGGCGCGCGCCGCCTCTGCATTTATCTTTTTCTTGAACTCTGAATAGAGCAATCTTTCGCTGTCCGCACCGATTTGGGTAGTTTCCATATTTTCAGTCAAAATCCTTTATAAAATTTCAATATTTTTTGGGTTGTAAACGATATAATCTGTATATGTTTATCGGAATTTTATATTTGTTTTTGACCTTTTTACTATGTTTTATTCTTGTACACTTAATAAAACTTGCTTATCTTGGAATACTTTCTTTGAAATCGCCGCCTCCGACGCCTAAAAAAGAAGAAAAACCGACCCCGAAGCCGGAGCCGGTATATTATATAGTGGAAAAAAAGCGCACAAAAAAAGCTTATTCCGATCCCAAAGAGATTCAATTCAAAAAATAGAAATAGCGGCTAATCTTCATATTTTACAAGATTTTCACCGTCCGACCAAAGGCGTTCGAGGTTGTAAAAATCGCGTTCCTCATCACCGAAAATATGCACTATTACGTCGGCATAATCAAGAACCGCCCACCTGCCCTCGTTTACACCTTCACAGCGGCGGGGAACAAGCCCGTATTCCTTTTCAAGTTTTTCTTCAAGATGCTCCGCAAGGGCTTTGACCTGAGTTTTAGAAGAACCGCCCGCAACAACAAAATAATCGCAAAGGCTGGATTTTTCTTTTACGCCTATATACACTATGCCTTTCGCCTTTCTCTGCGAGAGGCATTTACATATTAATTGTACGGTTTCCTGACTGGTCATAATTTATCTCCTGTTTTCAATTTTTAATTAATTCTTTATAATAATCGTATGCTTGTTTGCTAAGCGGATAGATATCGCCGCCAACGGATTTTCTGTATTCCAGCAAACGTTCGAGGGTGACGTACATCGCCCTGTCTATATCGCGCGAAAAAACGGCGCGCAATTCACGAACTTCAGGGTAATCCCTACCTTCTTCAAGCGTATCCGCAAGAAAAATAAGTTTTTCAAGTCCGCCCATATTTTCCCTGCCGCTGGTATGGTATCTTATGGCGTTTAAAATTTCCGCATCCTTGATTCCGAAAGTATGCTCCGCTACATATGCGCCGCTGTATTGGTGAAGAACGGGTTTGGGCACATTGGGCGGAGGTGTGAACCCGTAAAGCTCGGGGGCTTCCTTATCAAGATATTTTGCACAGTCGTGCAAAGCCGCCGCCGTTATAGCCGTAAGCTCGTCCACGCCGACGCGGGAACAGTTTTCAGCCGCCATTAAAGCCACCCTGACGCTGTGTTGCCACCTCTCTTCCGTAAGGTATTTTTTTACATCACGCAGTTGCGGACGGTAATAAAGCTTGTTAAGGCGGATAAAATTTTTAACCTTTTCAGGCACAAATTTTGAAAAATCTTCGCCGAGAGCCGCCAATGTACGCACACGGGTGGAACTTACCGCCTTACCGAAATAATTTACGGCGACTATCTCTTTCCCGAAGCGTTCATTAAACCTTATTATCAGAGGTTTTAAATCGCTCTGCCCCGCCCTTGCGCAAACGGCGAGCGTGGCGCACTTTAAAATTTCGGCAGGCTCCCTCCATTCGTGAAAACTTGCCAACATATCCGCGCCCATGATAAAGTATAACTCATCCTCGGCATACTGTTTTTTAAAACGGCGGCATGTGACGTAAGAATAGCTTACGCCGCCGCGTTTTATCTCGCAATCGGAAATTTCAGCCCGGGGTATGGAAGCGAAAGCCAGACGGCACATTTCAATACGTTCCCTCCCGCGGACTATTATATCGCCGCGTTTGTGGGGAGATATAAAAGTGGGGATAATAATAAGTTTATCGAGTTTGAGCGTTTCTACTGCCGCACGGGCAACGTTTACATGTTCGTTATGGACGGGATTGAAAGCCCCGCCGTAAAGTCCTATTTTCATATAATCAATGAATAAATAAAATATTTGCGGTCAATAACCGAGATATGAGAAGAATAAATTTACCGCTTGTGCTTGACACTCTGTTTATGGGAGTATGCGCATTTTTACTGTTTTTTACGGCTATAAGATTTTACACCAAAAGCGCCGCCGCAGCGCTGCTCTTCGGAATAGCGGCAGGTCTTATATTCGGAACACTCGGCTATCTGTACATAGGAAGAAAACAGAATACAAAACTCTTAATTTCACGCGACGAAAAGAACAAAAAGCTGCTTGCCCTGCATCTTTCGTTATCTTCCGACGTTTACATAAGACGGCTTTTGAGAAACCTCTTAGGCGGGGACGCGAGAATTATGGGGCTGCGTATTCTGTGCGGGGAAAAGGTGTATTTTCACGATTTTAAAATGCACCCGTTGACCGAGGACGACGTAGCCAAAATTATAAAACGCAAGGGCGATAAGAAAGTTTTGTACTGCAACTCCGTTTCACCCGAAGCCACGGTATTATCGAAAAACTTTTCCATCGAAGTACGCACGCTTGACGGATTATATAATGATTTGAAAGAAAGCGGCCTTCTGCCCGAAAAATACGTTTTCGAGGACGCACCCAAAACAAAATTTACGGATAAGATTAAAAAACGCTTCACAAGAAAACTTTGCGCACCGCTTTTCCGGTCGGGAGCCGCCCTGTTGGTACTGAGTTACTTCACGTTCTTCCCCATTTACTACGTTATCAGCGGAAGTATTTTGCTCATTCTTTCCGCCGTTGCGCTTGCCGTAGGATAATACAAAGTCAAAGCTTTATATGGTCAATATCTTTCCTGTCGGATTTACGATAGAGAACGGCCTTCCTGCCTATCACTATTACGCACTCGGCAGAAAGACGGTCGGCGAGTTCGCGCCCGATATCCTGCGGGGCGCCTTCGGCATTTTCAAGAATATTTATTTTTATCAGCTCGCGCTTTTCAAGACAATCCGAAAAGCTGGCGAGCATATTTTCACCTATCCCCTCTTTCCCGACCTGACCGACAGGCGAAAGATTTGCCGCAATGGATTTAAGTTTACTGCGCTGTTTTGAAGTCAACATATTATCCTCTCGATTGATTTTTAACATTTAATACGTTAAGGCACAAATTCAAATTCAACGTCGCCTATTGAAACGGTATCCCCTTCGTTTATACCCATTGATTTTAACTGCGATATTACGCCTTTTTCACGGAGTATCTTCTGAAAGTACGCCATTGAATCACTGTCGTTGAGCGCAACGTTGCGGCATAACATATCCACAAGCGAACCGACAACGACATAAACTTCGCCGTCCATATAAATTTCGAAGTCAAGATTCCCGCTTTGGCGGTATGTGAACGTTTCGTCGCTCTCTATTCTCGTAACGGGAGGAAGAACGGAAAGTTCATCGAATATAGCGGATATAAGTTTGTCAAGCCCCTCTCCGCTGACTGCGGTGACGGGGTATATTTTATATTTTTTGCCGTACTTCTTTTCAAACGCCTTAATATTTTCTTCCGCGCCCGAAATATCGCATTTATTCAACGCAATTATCTGAGGCAGAGCGGCAAGTTTTTCGCTGTATCCTTTAAGTTCGGCATTGATTTTTACAAAATCCTCCACGGGGTTCCTGCCCTCGACGCCCGATATATCAACCACATGCAATAACATGCGCGTCCTTTCAATGTGCCTTAAAAAGTCGTGGCCGAGCCCTGCGCCTTCGGACGCGCCCTCGATTAAACCGGGGATATCGGCCGCTACAAAGGAGTTATCATAGTACTTCACCACGCCTAAATTGGGCGAAAGCGTGGTAAAATGATAATCGGCAATCTTGGGTTTTGCCGCAGAAATTTTTGAAAGCATTGTGGATTTGCCGACGTTGGGAAATCCTATTATGCCGACGTCCGCAATTACTTTGAGTTCCAAAATAATGGTATGCGGCGCCGTCTTTTCTCCCTTTTGCGCGAAGTTGGGAGCATGGCGGCGCGCCGTTGTAAAACGCACGTTACCTTTGCCGCCTCTCCCGCCTTCGGCTATCAGTTTTTCTTCACCGTCGGCAAACATATCCGCAATCACCGTATCCGTTTCGGCGTCGCGCACGACGGTACCGACGGGCACTTTTATTATAACGTCTTCACCGCCCCTGCCGAAACATTTATTGGAGCCGCCGCGTTCGCCGTTTCCTGCCTCAAACTTCGATTTAAAACGGAAGAACAGCAAATCCCCCGTGTCCTTGTCTGCACGGATGACAACATTGCCGCCGTTTCCGCCGTCGCCGCCGTCGGGCCCGCAGGCAGGTTTGCCTTTATAGGCTTTGAATGAATTCATTCCGTCGCCGCCGTCGCCTGCCTTTATTGTAATTTTTACTTTATCTACAAAAGAATTTTTATCGGGCATAATCAGTCCTTGAATTTTTGAATTAATGTTGCATTATCGGGCGTTGACAAAAACAAGTCGCGCAGGGCATAGAGCCCGTCCGCCCCTTTATAGGTAGCGCGGATTGCGGTTACAGCCTTTAATTGTTCCTCGTTTACCAACAATTCCGGCTTGGCGGAATAGCTTGCCTTCAAGTCTATAGCGGGAAAAATACGCATAAATGCGCAATCCTGCGAAAGTACAACGCACATATTTGCAGCCGAACACACGGCGTCATACAATGTGCCCGACGTTCCGTCTATCACGCCTATGACGGTAAGCGAACCTCCCTCGGTAAAATTGCCCGCTGCGGCAAGAAGCTTTATAACTTCCGAATAATCCGAACCGTCGCGTACAAGTTTATTCAACCCGTCGACAAGAAGTATTACGTCAAGCCCCGATTCCACGCGGCGCTTAGCATATTTCAGGGAAAGTGAAGCTGCGTGCATATGGGCATACAGCCCCTCTTCCAGCCCCGTAGTAAACACTTCACCGCCGAAAAGAGATTTTTTGAATTCATTCTCCTCTTCGGGGCGCGTTTCAAGAAGGAGGGCAACCGTTACAGCCTTGGGATAATTAGCGCACAACCCCTTGCCTATATTTTTTAACAATTGGGTTTTACCCGTTCTTGCCGCCCCGGCAATGACAGCGCGCTGTCCCGCTCCGATAGGGGTTAAAAAGTCAACCATTCTGCCGGTGACATCGCTTTCGCGATCAGTTATGAAAAGCTGCCTTTCGGGATAATCCGCAGTGAGATCTGCAAAGTTAATACGTTCGGATACAGATATCGAATCGGGGGTGAATCCGTTAACAGCCGAAATCCGTTTGATGATGTAGCCATGCCCGTCCGATAACTGTTCGGCAATGCCGACGATAAAATCACCTTCGCGCAATTTAAAACGCGTTATGAACGAATCCTGCACGGCAACGTCCCTGCCTCCCGTTATGCGGCAACCGTTCACGCGAATGTACCAGCGCTTTTCTCCGCGTTCGAGAATACCCGAGCAGGCGCCGTCGTCACTTAGCCCATCGGAAACGGTCACGGGATCATTATCAACGGTAAGCCCTTCGCCGCGGAGCAGGGTAAGATTGAATTCCCTGCATTTTTCAATATCTTCGACAAGCTTTTTATCATACTCTCTTGATTTAGGCGGTGCGCCGCGCGCCGAACGGGGCGCAGGGAAAAGCCTGCCCGTTGCATAGGCCATTATCAGCGACACATATGAATCCTTTTTTCCGTCGTCGGGGCGGCCCACCCCCACTGCGCGGGATATTTGCCGCAAATCCTGCATGTTCTTCGAATATAACCTTGCGGTTATATCCTCTGCTATTCTGTCAGACTTCATTCTCTTTTTTCCTCAATACTATTATCTTTGTTTCTCCGTCCAAATCGCTTCGGGAAAGTTCAAGCGAACTTGAATCAAGCTCTTCCACGCAGTCTTTATCAAACAGATTTATAAATTCATCTATCTTGTCTATATCAAGCTTACTGTCCTTCGTGCGGTAGTGCATGGGGATGACGATATCGGGCATTATCCTGTCAACATATTCCTTAGCCATTTCAGCGTCTATGGTATAAGTGCCGCCAACGGGAATTAAAAGCACGTTGACGGGAAGAATAAGTTCGATAAGTTCCGTCGAACAAGCTTCCCCAAGGTCGCCCAAATGGCAGACGTCTATTCCATCCATGCGGAATTTAAAAATTATATTCTCGCCGCGCAACTTCCCGCGCGCCCCGTCGTGGAAAGATTTTATAGCGTTTATTTCCACGCCGGGCAAATCGTGACTACATTCGCTGTCTATAATCTTCGGATTGCCGCCCACTTTGGAAACGCAGTCGTGATCGTAGTGGTGATGTGAAACGGTGACCGCGTCCGCTTTCACTTCGGGCATTTTAAATCCGACGGAATCATCATAAGGGTCGCACACTATGGAAGTGCCCGTGCTTTCCGTCAAAGCGAAGCAAGAATGTCCGAGGTAATCTATTTTCATGATAATTAAATTTCTCCTGTTCTATATTGAGTTATAAATCTTCCACGGCGGCAATATTCAAAGTTATTTCTTCGCCGCCCAGATTATATTTAAGCAACACTACCGCCGCGCCGTCCGAAATTTCAGCGCGAACCGAAGCGGCAAATACGGGAATCGAGCCCGTCATGCCGCCTTCCGAAATGATACATTCGGTATTTTTGCCCTCTTCAAGGTTCATTTCAAGGTTTAATGAACCGCAGCGCATATAGCTTACGTGCGACTTTCGGCAAAATATAGAATAACTGTCGCCTTCGGATTCATATGTCAGGCGGATAGCTCCGCCCTCTTTTTCCATTTTTCCGCTAACGGTAAACGGTTCATCTCCGCAAAAGGTTATTTTACAGTTATTCATAATAATTTTTCAATACCGATAAACATTATCGATTGAATTATAGCATATTATTCAAAAAATTACCTCAAATTTGTCAGTGAAATATTGTCCGTGCGACAAATTTTTTTACCGCCTTCAAACAGTAGACGCCCCTCACGCAGTATTTCTTCAAGCCTATCCTGTTCGCCCGAAGATATAGCGCATTTGATATCTTCAAGCGAAGATATAAGACAATTTATATTTTTTATAAGGCAATCGGCGTTTTTAAGGTAGAGGGAAGCCCACAATCTTTCGTCTACGCCCGCTATACGGGTCATATCCTGAAAACTTCCGCCCGTAAAACCAAGGCAGTTATCAAGCTCGCTATCCTTAACATAAGCATTGGAAACTATGTGCGCAAGTTGCGAGGTATATGCAATTTTTCTGTCGTGCACTTCCGCAGAACATTCCACAATGCGCGCAAAGCCCATATCTTTGACGACGGAACGCACTGCGGAAAGCGCGTCAGGGTCCGAACGGGTGTTGTGCGTTATTATCATGCTTGCCCTGTCATAGAGATCGGCGCAGGCGTTTCGTATACCCGAAACCTCCTTCCCCGCCATAGGGTGGCAACCGACGTACCTTATATCCTTACCGAGAGCGAGTACGCCTTTTTCAATATATCCCTTAACGCCGCACATATCCGAAACTATTGCGCCGCTTTTAAAATTGTTTTCAGCTATAAATGAAATAGTAGCTTCGGGCGGGAGCGCCACAAAAACAAGATCGTATGTTGAAAAATCACTCTCCGTTTTATCTATTATTTTATTTTCAAGAGCATATTTTAAAGGGGCGGGCGAACGGTTCCAACCCGAAACCGCGTACCCCGCACGTTTTAAAGCCATGCAGGCGGAACCGCCTATTATACCAAGCCCCGCTATCAGAATTTTCATAAAAGCACCTGTTGTTTTTTGCCGTTTATAGGATTATACCATATAAATCGGCTTAACACAATTGTTTTGAGAAATTTTTATGCCAAGGGAAAAATATATAAGAAGCCCCGCGCGGCGGAACTGCCGCGCGGGGCTTTTGGAAGCGTTCAAATGTTTAAAAGCGTTTACTTAGAGTTAATACCCGTCGTACATACACCGTTTTCATTGGTAAACGTGACTCCGGACGAATAAAAGATATTGCTGCCGTTGCTTTGGCACGTATTGTTCGCTATCGAGCCTCCGATTAAATTAATTGTAACGTTGCTGCTGCCAAAGAGACCCACGGCTACACCGCCACCGTGATAGGCTGAATTATTGGAGATACTGCCGCCGGACATTGTGAAATTAGTATAGCATCTTATATAAATCCCTGCGCCGCTCGCCGGAGCCGTATTATAGGAAACGGAAGCCTCTCCGCCGATTGTGAGCGTTATGGGATAACTACTGGCGTTAAAAAGTTTTATAATCATGTTTTCATTCCCGATAAATTTATTCACGTTATTTTCATTGACTTTTTCGGGCTGTTTATTTATAATAATTATCGGTTTAAGTAAGAAAATATTTATTCAAGGAGCAATATAAAATGAACAAGATGTCCGTTAAGGATCTTAGATGTCTTAAAGGCAAAAAAGTGCTTGTACGCTGCGACTTCAACGTACCTATGAAGGACGGCGTTATCACAGACGAGAACAGAATTCAGGGCGCTCTGCCTACTATCAAGTATTTACTTGACAAAGGTTGCCGCGTTACGCTTTGCTCTCATATGGGTAAACCTCACTCCATCTTTTCAGAAGAGTTGAAACTCAACAAAAAAGACTTACAGAAAATCGAAAGCGGCGAAACGACTAAGGAAGCGCTTATCGAGAAAATCAGAAAGGAAGAGCCTAAAAAACTTACCCTTGCACCCGTTGCCAAGAGGCTTGCCGAGCTTTTGGACGGCAAGGTTACGTTTGCCACGGACGTTATCGGACCCGACGCAAAAGCTAAGCGCGACGCTTTGCAGAACGGCGAGGCGGTTCTCCTTGAAAACCTCCGCTTCCATTGGGAAGAAGAGAAAAGGGACGAAGGTTTCTGCAAAGAACTTGCATACGACGCGGAAATTTACGTTAACGACGCTTTCGGCACGGCGCACCGTTCGCACGCTTCCACCGCCGCTATCGTCGAATACGGCATTATCAAGACTGCCGTATGCGGCTTCCTTATTGAAAAGGAACTTTCCGTAATGGCGGACACGTTGGAAAATCCCAAGCGCCCCTTCGTTGCAATTCTCGGCGGGGCAAAAGTTGCAGACAAACTTAACGTTATAAACAATCTCCTCGAAAAATGCGATACGCTTATTATCGGCGGCGGCATGGCTTACACATTCCTCAAAGCTAAGGGCTACGAAGTTGGCACGTCACTGCTTGACGAAGAAAAAATCGAATACTGCAAGCAAATGATGGCTAAAGCCGAAGCTGCGGGCAAGGAACTTCTTCTTCCCGTAGATACGGTAGTTACTTCGTCTTTCCCCGATCCTATCGACGCGGAAATCGAAGTTGAAACGGTTGACGCGGACAAAATCCCCGCCGACAAGATGGGCATGGACATCGGCGAAAAGACGAGAAAGCTTTACGCAGAAAAAATCGCTTCCGCTAAGTCTGTAATTTGGAACGGCCCCATGGGCGTTTTCGAAAACCCCATTCTTGCAAAGGGCACCATAGCGGTGGCGCAGGCTCTTGCGGACGTGTACGGCAAGTGCACCACCATTATCGGCGGCGGAGACAGCGCCGCGGCTATCCAACAGCTCGGCTTTGCCGACAAGGTAACCCACATCTCCACGGGCGGCGGCGCCTCGCTTGAGCTGTTCGAAGGAAAAGTTCTTCCCGGTATCGCGTGTCTGAACGACAAGAAATAAAAAGATTAAAGGCGCGGCGGCGCGCACCGTGCGCCGCCGCGTTTCTATAAAATACGGAAGTAAAATTGGGATCAAGACGTAAACCGCGGACAAAGTACTCCGCTAATTACCGCAAAAAAATGATTATAGCGCTTGCCGTCTATATAGCGTACATATTCCTATGTTGTTGTGTCGCGCTGTTAGCGATTTTCATTCCTTTCGAAAACGAGGATTTGGCGGAGTGCATCATCTACATTTCTTCATTTGCGCTCTTTCTCGGCGGATCGGCGGCTATGACGTTCGGCGTTATCCCCGCGCTCAAAAGGGCGCAAGCTAAGGACGATTACGCGCGGCACGACTTTTCGCCGTATAATTCGTCGGCGGAAACGGAAAGATTTACGTGCGCGGTTCCGATATTGAACTACCGTTTTACTCCCTCTCCTTTCGATACGCCTGAAATAAGCGAAAATATGCTGTTTAAGGACGCCGACGAATTGAAAGAATATCTTTCGCAATTCCGGCATGAACGGTTGGTTTCGGAACGCGAATACCGCAATGAAGACGATTTCCCTCCGTTCACGATAGGGCGGTTTTTTGGAGACGGCGCGGCAGACGGAAATAACGTACGGGTCGAAAAGAGAATTGAGGACGGGCTTGCCGTTCTCGACGTTTACGACGTATATACCGCAGAATTTTCCGACGACGGAATAGCGGTCGGTGAAAAGCTATATCCCTATGAAACGGTTGAAGCCAACGTGGTTACAGGGTTCGGGCACAATACCCAATACCGCGTCGTTGTTAGGATCATCGTCGAACTTGACGGCAATCAATTTTTACTGTTCGATTTCTGTACGCGGATTGCCGCGGTGATAGGCAGATTCGGGATAAAGGTGCGAAACAGAGATATGTTCGACTATATCCTCGCAGACCCCGGGCGCGCCTTCGTGCAGACCGCGTTACAGTTAGGCTTGAGAAAACTCAGATAAAATAATGCGTCGGGCGTTGATTTTGCCCGTGCGCCGTGATATAATTGAAGAAGATTAAGGAGAATGGTTATGAGAAAACCTTTTATTGCAGGAAATTGGAAAATGAATATGACGGCGGAAAGCGGTAAAAAGCTTATAAAAGAACTTATACCCCTTGTTGCCGACGCCGACTGCGACGTAGCTTTGTGCGTGCCCGCTATTCTTATTCCCGAAATGGTAAAGGCGGCCGAGGGCACAAACATTAAAATCGGCGCCGAAAACGTGCATTGGGCTCTTTCAGGTGCATATACGGGCGAAATTTCAGCAGACATGCTGAAAGAATACGGCGTTAAATACGTTATTATCGGCCACAGTGAAAGACGACAGTACTTCGGTGAAACGGATGAAAGCGTCAATATGCGCACGCAGGCAGCTTTAAAAGCAGGGCTTACCCCCATTGTCTGCGTGGGCGAAATGCTTGAGGAGCGCGAAAACGGTAAAACCAACGACGTGCTTACGCGCCAACTTACCGTTGGACTTGGCGGCATAGAGGATATAACAAAAATTGTAATAGCCTATGAACCCGTATGGGCAATCGGCACGGGAAAAACGGCAACCGACGAACAGGCCCAGGAAACGATAGCCTTTATCCGCAAGAAGATCGGTGAATTGTTCTGCCCCGTATGCGCAGAGAAAGTTATTATTCAATACGGCGGCTCTATGAATGCGGGCAACTGCAAGGGGCTTATGGCCCAGCCCGATATCGACGGCGGGCTTATCGGCGGGGCTTCGTTGAAACTCGATTTCGCTACTATTGTCAATTACAATAAATAAGGAGAAAGATATGGCAAAAAAAATTCCTTATGCGATAATAATAATGGACGGATACGGGCTTGCACCCGACGGCGAAGGTAACGCAATTTATCTGAACGGTTCCAAAAACGTTAAAAAACTTATGCGCGAATACCCCTCCGCTACGCTTGGAGCAAGCGGACTTTCCGTAGGGCTTCCCGACGGGCAGATGGGCAACAGCGAAGTCGGGCATCTGAACATGGGCGCGGGCAGGATTGTTTATCAGGACCTCACCAAAATCACGAAAGCCATCGAGGACGGCGACTTTTTTGAAAATCCTGCGCTTGTAAAGGCGATGGACAACGCTAAATCGGGCAAAAAACTGCATCTTTACGGACTTGTTTCAAACGGCGGCGTTCACAGCCATCTCACCCACCTTTACGCGCTTTTAAAAATGGCAAAGGATCGCGGGCTTGAAGAGGTATATGTTCACTGCTTCATGGACGGAAGAGACGTTCCCCCTACTTCGGGTGCGGGATTCATCCGCGAATTGCAGAATAAAATCAGTGAAATCGGAATCGGAAAAGTTGCATCCGTTTGCGGCAGATATTACGCCATGGACCGCGACAACAACTGGGACAGGGTCGAACAAGCCTACGATATGCTCACTCTAGGGACGGGCGTACAGACTTCCGACCCCGTGAAAGCGGTTGAGGAAAGCTATGCGGCGGGAGTAACCGACGAATTTTTAAAGCCGATAAAGGTTTACGAAAACGGAAAACCCGTAGGGCTTTTGGAAAAGGGCGACAGCGTTATTTGCTTCAATTTCCGCCCCGACAGAGCGAGAGAGATCACCCGCGCTGTATCGCAGAAAGAATTTATAGTTCCAAAGGGTACGGCGTTCGAAAGAAAAACGGGCTTTTTGGAACCCGTTTACGTCTGTTTCACGGTCTACGACGCAGAGTATACGGGCGTTGAAATTGCTTTCCCCAAGACTGTTTTAAACAACACTTTGGGCGAATATCTCGCTAAAATAGGCAAGACGCAGCTCAGAATAGCCGAAACGGAGAAATACGCGCACGTAACTTTCTTCTTCAACGGCGGAGTCGAAGCTCCCAACGAGGGAGAAACGCGCGATCTTATTCCCTCGCCCAAAGTCGCCACATACGACTTACAGCCCGAGATGAGCGCCTACCTTGTAACGGATAAAGTACTTGAAGAGCTTGACAGCGGCAAATTCGACGTAATGATTTTAAACTTTGCCAACTGCGACATGGTAGGCCATACGGCGGTTATTCCCGCGGCAGTCAAAGCCGTTGGCACGGTTGACGAGTGCGTAAAGAAAGTCACCGATAAAATTCTTGAAATGGGCGGCTCGGCTTTGCTTACAGCCGATCACGGCAACGCCGACAAGCTTTTGGACGAGGACGGAAAGCCATTTACCGCCCACACGACAAATCCCGTTCCCGTTGTGCTTATATCCGAAAAATATAAAAGTGCGGAGCTGAGAACAGACGGTATTTTAGCCGACCTCGCCCCCACTCTTCTTACGGTTATGGGCGTGCCCGTTCCCGAAGAAATGACGGGAAAGAGCCTGATTAAATAATCCATCATTGATCCGCCCGACGCGACAAACCGTCGCATCGGGCGGTGTTTTTCATGAAATGTATTTGACAGTATAAATTATTATGGCATTGACGGAGTTTCTATGAAGAAATATATGATTTCGGCGGCTACCTGCCTGTTGGCCGCCGCGCTGTTTTTCAGCTCGTGCGAGCTGATTTTTGGGTCGTCCTCGGATTATTCGGATTCCCCCGATAGCGTGACGTTCGATCTGAAACACTTTTGGGATATCACTCTGCCGCAGGAGACAAGCCCGCTGTATATTTATTATGACAGGGGCGGCTTTCGCGGAGAGGGGTACTTCTACTGCGTTTACGACTTCACCGACGCGGACGCCGATTTTTTCGCCTCCTATACGCAGGAGTACAACGAGGAAGTGCAGGAAAGAATCCTCTCTCACTATGAATATGTTGAAAGTCATGCCGAGTATTATGAAAGTAGAAACGGCGTTCTGCTGGACAGAGAATGGCTGCCCGATTTTGAAGAGGAATTTGTCAGTCTCAGCTACCACAAGGGATCGTCCAAGGTGGTATATCACGGCACCGATCACGAGGAATATTGCGACGACCATCTGTACGTCTGTTACTTTCCCGAACGGAAGCGCGCCCATTTTTACGAAAGCATTACCTGATTTTTAGTAGAAAAACAGCCCGCCTGCGGCGCAGAATCTGCGCCGCAGGCGGGCTTTCGCATTCACTGAAATTTTACGGCCATAACGTATCGCTGTTTTTGAATTTCGCTCGGCCGTTGCGGCGTTGCGCCGGGGACAAGAAGGCCGAGCGGGTTTGAGGCTACCTGATTTCGGAACAGAGCATGCCGTTGGCCGTCAGCAAGATTTTCTGCCGCCAGTATCGGGGAAACGCCGCCGCGTAATTCTGAAAACCGCACCGATAGCATAAACTGTCCCAAAGCAGGCCGAAAACCAAGAATTTTCTCCGCACCTTCTTTCCGTTGAATTTCAAAGAATACACATAAATCCGCGATAGGCCTCCGCCACGTTGCCGCAACAACCGAATACTTGACACGCGCAGTTGAGCAATGAGAGGGCGCCAATCCAAAACAGCGCGAAAGAAATGGCGGGAAAGAGCCTGATTAAATAAAATATAAAAAAATCTGAGTAGCAATAATGCTACTCAGATTTTTTAAGTTGGAACAACCTTAGTTTAAAATAAATAAGCGGAGCATATTCGTTTGCTTATTTTAAAATTTTACAATATAATAATACAAATGATTATAAAAGAACCGGAAAAATTTTTTTCTAAAAACATAGTCGTGTGCCTCGGCGCGATTTTTTGCTGTCTGTTGTGGGGCAGCGCCTTTCCGTGCGTAAAAATAGGATACCGTCTGTTTGAGATAGATACCGCCTCTCCACCCTCTTTAATTCTTTTTGCGGGTACGAGGTTTACTTTAGCCGGTTTACTTGTAATACTCTTCGGTTCAGTCACAAGGCGTAAATTTATCTATCCCAAAGCAAAAAACCTGTGGCGCGTAGGAGTTTTATCGATTTTCCAGACTGTGGCGCAATACACTTTCTTTTATATCGGTCTTGCGGGCACGTCGGGCGTAAAATCTTCGGTCTTGAACGGTTTAGGCGTTTTCTTTACCATTCTCGCCGCATGTTTCCTGTTCCGGACGGAAAAATTTAACCTTATAAAACTGTTGGGCTGTATTTTAGGTTTTGCAGGCGTAATTCTCATCAATATCGGCGGAGATTTTTCTTTTGATTTTTCGCTGACGGGCGAGGGATTTTTAATATTTTCGGGTTTATCGGCGGCGATTTCTTCGGGATTCGTAAAGATTTTTTCAAAACATGAAGACACGACCGTGCTATGCGGATATCAGTTTTTCTTGGGCGGAATAATTCTTATAGTAATCGGAGCGGCCTCCGGCGGTAAAATTACGCATATCTCTACGGGCGCGGCTTTTATGCTTTTGTACCTTGGCTTTCTTTCGGCTTGCGCGTTCACGTTACAGGGCTTTCTTTTAAAGTACAATCCCGTATCTAAAGTAGCCGTTTTTAAGAGTACCAACCCCATATTCGGTGCAATTTTTTCCGCAATGATACTTGGCGAAAGCGACCAACTGTTATCCTATACCACCCTTATCGCGCTTGTGCTTGTATGCCTTGGAATTTTTATAATAAACAAATTCGGGGAAAGGAAAAAAATTTCACCCGTGCGCGCCGACGCGACAAATTCTTCCCCGACAAATTCCTCCGATATATGCGATAGCCCCGCCCGAAACGATATTACGGACGGTAAAACAGACGGCAATTAAATTTATGCCGTAATTTTTTAAAAAAAATTAAAAAACACGGCTTTTTTGTTTGCTTAAACGCTCTTTATTGTGCTATACTCGTTAAGTAAAGAAATTCAGAGGTAAATTATGTTTGAACTCTATGCGGCATTGGAAATAACAATATTGGCAATAATATTTATAGTTGCATTGATAGCTATTATAGCTGTGCTTTTTCAGAAGAGCAATTCCGACGGTATTCAAGGCATTACCGCTTCAAGCGAAACTTTCTATGGCAAGAACAGAGGTCGTTCCATTGAAAGTAAGCTTAAAAAATGGACTTGGATAGCTCTTACTATTATCGGCGTGCTTGCGATTGCGGCATACATTGTAGATATTGTAGTAACTGCTGTGATAGGTTAAAATGAAGTTACGAAGGCGGCTTTACAGCCGCCTTTAATTTTTTGCGATATGGATTTAAAGAGAGAAATTTTTAACGGCATTTGCGGCGGAAAACTTGCTTTTAAAGGTTCAAGAGAAATTTCAGCCGCCCTCCGCCTTCACCCGTCGGACAAACATAATTTAAAAGCCGCTTTGGACGAATTGGTGAAAGACGGAAAAATTATAAGAGAAAGAAACGGCGGCTATTGTACGCCAGAACAGGCAGGAGTTTTTATCGGCACTGTGCAGGGCTCCGCACGCGGTTTTGCATTTGTAATTCCCGACGAAAAAGTTGCGGGCGATTATTTTATACCTAAGAAGTCTATGAACGGCGCCTACGACGGCGACAGAGTGCTTGCGGCGCCCGTTAAAGGCACAGACGACGAAGCTTTTATAGTAAGCATTTTAGAAAGAGGAATTAAAAAGGTAATAGGCACGCTTTGGCGCGAACGCCATAATTATTACGTTATACCTGATAATTCCCGCCAACCTGAAATTTTTGTGCCTGCGGCGCTTATCGGCGGCGGGCATAACGGCGACAAAGTAGTTTGCGAGATTACCTCCTTCCCTTACGGCAAAGCGCCGGGCGGGAAAGTCATAGAAGTATTGGGCGAAGAGGGCGACTTCGAGGCAGAAGAACTATCAATTATCCGAGAGTACGGACTTTATGAGGAGTTCCCCGAGGACGTTGAAAGAGAAGCTGAACGCGTAAGCAAGCGTGAAATTGTTGTTGGCGACAGAGAGGATTTCAGAGAAAAACTCATTTTTACTATTGACGGCGAAGATACCCGCGATATGGACGACGGCGTTTCATTGGAGCGCGACGGAGATAATTATATACTCGGCGTGCATATTGCCGACGTTTCACACTACGTTGAGAGCGGCTCGGCGACGGATGAAGAAGCTTATGCGCGCGGGACGAGCGTTTACTTCCCCGACAGAGTTCTTCCTATGCTGCCAAAGGCGCTTTCAAACGGGGCGTGTTCTTTGAACGAGGGCGAGGACAGGTACGCCGTATCTTGCATAATGACCTTTTCAAAGGACGGCGAGAAACTTTCGGGAAAGATTTGCGAGAGCGTGATAAGATCAAGGCATAAAACAACTTACCCCCAGATTTCCGCTTTGTGCGAGGGGGATACCTCTATTTATCCCGACTTAAAAGAAGTTGCAGACGATATGAAAGCGCTTTGCCTCGCACTTGAAAAGAGGCGGAATTCGGCGGGTTGCGTAAATATTGAAGTGCATGACGCGCACATATTTATTAAGAATAACGAGATAATTATACCTCCCGTAGAACGTGACGAGAGTACTATGTCACACAGAATAATCGAACAATTCATGGTTTCCGCCAACGAAACCGTAGCTGAATTTCTTGCGGCGAAGCGCGCGCCCTGTCTTTACAGAATTCATGAAAAACCCGACGGCGAAAAAGCCGCGACCTTCTATGCCTTTCTGCGCGATTTGGGCATAAACGCGCGCGGAGATCCGGACGACCTTACCCCTTCGGACTTTGCGAAAATTCTGCAAGACGCAAAGGACAGACCCGAATTCGGCGTTATAAATAAAGTTATGCTCAGGACAATGCAAAAGGCGCGTTACAGCGAAGAAAACGTCGGGCACTTCGGGCTTGCGTCAAAATGCTATTGCCACTTCACTTCCCCTATCCGCCGCTATCCCGATTTATTTGTACACAGAGCGTTAAAAGAAATTTTACATTCCTCTAACGGAAGCAAACTTACAAAAATCGCGCACTCAGCGGGAATAGATTGTTCCGAACGCGAAAGAATTGCTGACGACGCAGAACGTGCGGTGGACGATTTGTATAAACTTGCATACATGTCCGAAAGAATCGGCGAAGAATATGACGGAGTTATTTCGGGTGTGACTTCTTTCGGCGTATTCTGCGAATTAGAAAATACCGTAGAGGGACTTATTCCTCTTGAAGATCTGGAAGGCGGCGACTATGAGTTTTATGCCGAAAAGTTCCTTTTAAAGGGCGCAAAGCGCAGTTATAAACTTGGTCAGCCTATTAAAATTAAAGTGACGGGAACAGATTTGCAGACGCGCAGAGTTTACTTTAAAGATATTTCATGTTATAATAATAAAAATGAAACAGATAGCTTATAATAAGTACGCATTATATGAGTACTTTGTGATTGAAAAATTTGAGGCGGGAATAGCGCTTGCGGGCTCCGAAGTTAAAGCGTTGAGAAAGGGTACCTGCAACATGCGCGACAGTTTTTGCCTGCTTTCGGGCGGCGAGCTTATTTTAAAAAATCTGCACATACCCGTATACGACAAGGCCGGGGCATTTTCCCCAAAGGATTCCAAGCGGGACAGAAAACTTTTGATGCACCGCGCCGAAATTGACAGGCTTGCGGGGAAGATAAACGAAAAGGGGTTTACGCTAATCCCCCTGTCCCTCTATTTTTCCGACAGTCTTGTCAAGGTTGAAGTTGCGCTGTGCCGCGGAAAACAAAACTACGACAAAAAGCGTACGATTGCCGAGCGCGACCAAAAGCGCGCCATGGAACGGGAAATTAAAGAATACAGATAAAATTACGCCGTGCAAGTTTTATAAATGCTTGCACGGCGCTCTTTATCTATTAAATTAATCTACTAAATTAATCTACGTTTGAAAATGTGCAACTGACGGGTATTTCGACCTCAGAATCTCCGCGTTTAACCGTCAATGTAACCGAATAGCCTTCACGGACGGAAAGCAAAGTATCATCTATGTGATATGAACGAGTTACATCCTTATCCTCTACCACTTCGCCGGCCGTATCCACTATCTTAATATGCTTTATGATATCGCCTTCCTTTAAATCACCATAATCCGATGAAACTGCTATATTTTCAACAATTTCCGCAATTCCCATATTCAAACAAGACGCAGAATACACAACTTCATAACTTACGGGCAAAAAGGCGCGGGTAACTCCCGATGACGAAACAGAAGAAGTTGTTCCGCTTTCATAGGTATCGCGCATCAGCTTCCAAAGCCTTTTGACATTACTGCCCGGAAGGGCATAGCCCATATTATCGATTTCTTCGCTGACAGATTTGGAATTTATAATTCCCAAAAGCAAACCGTCTGCGCCGTAAAGTCCTCCGCCCGAATTGCCGCCGTTTATCGCCGCGTCGGTGCGTATGACGCGGTAGTCGTTATAATCCGAAAACGACGTGGGGGTATCTTTCAACGAGAGGCTTATAATACAACTATCCTTTGAAACGATGCCCGTTGTAGCGGCCATGCCTTCGCCTTCCGGATTTCCGATGGCATATACCTGCTGTCCGATATACACGTCGTCCGCATCGGAAAAGCTTGCGGCTGTGGCATTGCTGTTTTTAAGAATATCGCTACCTGTAATTTTTAACAGAGCGATATCGTACGTTACGGAAGCGCCGACGATTTCGGCCTCAATACGGTAATTTTCGTCATTGCAGACGTAATAATCTTGAAGTCCGTAACTGATGCTGACGTCACTATAAGCTATAGTATAATTTACGCCTTCCGTATCCTGACCGTACAAATAAAGATAGACGTAATCCGCGAAGGTATTTACGGATGTATCGGAATACACGACGTGACAGTTGGTAATAACATAGGCGTCGCCATTGTACTTATCGATATCTACTATTACGCCCGAGCCGCTGTAAAGGGAATTGTAATAATACGTCGTACCGCTACCGCCGCCGGGGCCCCAACCCCAACCGTTATTTTGCACTTTATACGAATACTTAAAACTTGTAATTATAGATACGCCCGACGTAAGCGACTTGTTGACGGACGCTTGCAACTGTGTGGCAGAGGAACATTCGAGTTTTTCAAGATATTCCGCCCATTGTTCATCGGTCATTGTAATATAGCTGTTATCGACAGTAACTTTGCCGTCGGAAAAACAGCCGCCGATCACCAACGAAGAAAGACATATAACGGTTAACAATAATATTAATATTCTTTTCATTACAGACAGACCTCGGTCTTAATCATTGATAACATTTTAACATTTTAAACGGCAAAAGGTCAAATAATTATAAGTCTGTTTGAAATTGTTCATTAAAATTTCAAGCGAACCGTCAGGTTTTCACAGATTCTTTACAATTCAATACCGTTTTTTATAAGAAGAGCGCGCGCCGTATCAACACTGTCGACGCCCGTAGCGTTTTTCACGGGAGCAAACTCTTTCTCTCTTTCCACCTCATAGGCAAAGCATGTTCCCATCTCGCGGATCATATCCACAACAAGAGTTTCAAACTTATAACCGCAAGGTTGATTTGGCGTAACGCGGACCCCGTTTTCAATATGCGCTACCGCTTTTTTAGCGACATGATAGGGAAGCTTGCCTCCCAAAATCGCATTTAATGAGCGGACGTTGAACAAATAATTCAAGATAACTCCGCAGTTGAAAACAAGCTCTCCGTCCTTTTCAAGGTTTTTCAATTCTTCGGGCATTTCATAATACTCAACCACGGCGGGTTTTCCGTCTTCAAGGCAGAGCAGGCCGACCTTTTCTTCTGCATACGTCTTTTTGACGACTTTCGCCCCGCAGTTGCAACCTTTTAATACGGTGGCGCCTATAAACGCAGGGTCGCAAATACGTTGCAATACGTTATCCACGCTGTAAACGTTAAGCCATTCCACCCCTTCCTTTACAATCTCATCGCCCAAACCGCTTTTCATAAGCGATGAATACCATCCTCCGTTTCCGTTAGGGGTAAGCGCAACGCGATATTTTTCATCGAGAAAAACTTTTCCGTTAAAGTCGCACGACGGCGCCACGTCCTGCTCAAAGAAAAATATTCTGTCAGGCGAATAGCCGAAATAATTATTTTCCTTGAAAAAAGCCACCGTATCGCCGTGATTTTTCTTGCTTGTCATGACGAATATGGGAAATTGAACGCCTATTCTATCGGTAACGCGAAGAACATTATTCATCTGCAAGCCGAAAATGGAAATATTGCGGGTAAGCCCCATATTAAACATTCCCTTAGGTTTATCGGAACCCAGCCTTGATCCCTGTCCGCCCGCAAGAAGCACCGCACCGACTTTATTTTCCTTTAAAAGAGCTTCGCCTACCGCAGTAAACATGGAGCGACGGCGTTCTATTTCTTCAATACCGACGGCCTGAATAGGTCCAAGCTTGCCGCGCGGGGGCTGCGCATGATTGTTGATATGTTTCAAAACGCCGAAATCAGTGTTCTCAATGTCGGTTAAAAGCAGGGTCCTCTCCTCTTCACCCAATTCATCATAATAATCTAAAAGCTGCTCCTGACCGATTGAACGCAAAAATTTTTCCGTCTTATCTAAATTCATTTTATTCCCTTTTGTGTATATTCTTTAAAATATTATATTCTATTTATGAAAATAAGTCAATAAAAATGTTAAATTTGTGTATTTCTATTGAAATTTCTTTGCAAATGTTATATAATAGATTATAGTTATTATGTAAAAATTCAGATGATCTATACATATCATTAATTATGCGGCGGGAATGCCGCGTAAAAAGGAGGTATTTTTATGTTTTGTATGGAATGCGGAGAAAAACTTACACTTGTTTATGCCAGCGGCGAAGGTCTTGTGCCTTTCTGCAAAAATTGCGGAGAATACAGATTTCCGCAATATGCAACAGCCGTCAGCATGGTTGTAACGAACAGGGCGAAAGATAAAATTTTGCTTGCAAAACACAAGGGCGACGATGATTTTATTCTGTTCGCAGGATATGTTAAAAAGGGAGAAACCGCCGAAAAAGCTGTAACAAGGGAATTCCGCGAAGAAACTAAGCTGAATACGGTCAAATATAAGTATATGTCCTCGCGCTATCATGAGCCGAGGCAGGTTTTGATGCTTAACTTCTTTTTAATGGCTGAAGAGGGCGAACCCGTTATAGACGAAAAAGAAATAGACGAAGTTAAATGGTTCCCTCTTGACGAAGCGCTCGGTGCGATTAAAAAAGGTTCAACGGCGGAGGTGTTCTTAAAAAACGCTATTGCCGAGATCAAAAAATTTAATTAAGGAGATTTAAAATGAACTTACTTTTGGGAACGGGCGCCATCATAGGAATTGTCGTCGGAATAATTGTTGTTCTTCTCATTGTAATAGTTATTGCCTGGTGGATTTCCACGCGCAATAAGTTTGTTACCTTAAGAAATCAATACGAAGAGGCTTTCGCAACGATAGACGTTTACCTTAAAAAGCGTTTTGACCTTATACCTAACCTTGTTGAAACGGTTAAAGGCTATGCGAAACACGAGAGCGAAACGCTTACAAGGGTGATTGAGGCGCGCAATAATGCGCAAAACGCGTCTACGCCTGCGGAAAAGATAGAGGCAAACGCACAACTTTCACAAGCAATTAAAAATTTCAACGTTGTGATGGAAAAGTATCCCGAATTAAAAGCCAACAGCAACTTTATGGATCTCTCCAACCAACTTAAAGGCATTGAAAACGAACTTGCAAACGCAAGAAAATATTACAATGCTACCGTAAAAGTATTCAATACGAAGAAAGACCTCTTCCCCGCTTCTATAATAGCCAATTCCATGAAGCTGGAAAAACAACCCTACTTCGAACTTGACAGCGCCGAAGAAAGACAAAACGTGAAAGTTCAGTTCTGATCAATTTTAACTTAAAAAGGGGAATTATGAAAAGGTTAAAAAAGTTGCCCGCAATTTTTGCCGCGCTTGCGCTTCTGCTCGCCGCGGCTTGCGTGTTGTTGTCTGGCTCCTCCCGCATTACGGCGGCAAACGCGGAAGAACGTTCATCAGAGTCATATTCGTTTTATTTTGAAAGCTATGACGTAACCTATGATATTTCAAGCGACAGGAGCATGTCCGTCACGCAATATCTGACAATAAATTATACGGGGAGCGCCAACACGGGGTTTATCCAGTATATACCCGTCAATGGCGGGGAATTGGTCAGAAACGTGGAAGCCTACGATATAGTTAACGGCGTTCCTCAGAGCGTGCCCTTTACCGTTTATTCCGAATCGGTGGACGACGTAACTTATATGTGCGTCGACGTCGGAGATTACAGCACAAAATCCGACGTTTACCCCTATTTGATTAAATACGATTATTATATGACAAAGGCGCAGGAAGGCAAGGACGTTTTTTATCTGAACGCCATCGGTGTCGACAGGCTGAGAGGGTGCAATATTGAAAAAGCAACCGTAACTCTCATTCTGCCCGACGGTTATATCGACGGCGAATGTTATGCGGGCAAGCTTGACAGTTCGAATAAAACTGAATTTACAAAATCGGTTAACGACGACGGCAGAATGGTTCTTACGCTTGAAAACGAAACGCTTGACTATAATGAAGGCGTTACTTTCAGTCTGAATTTCAAAAGCGGAGCGCTTTCGACATACGTTGATTATTCCCCCTACCTTTCTTTAATCGGCGCCGCCGTTTTGATTGCGGCATTGCTGATTGTGCGCATGCTGTTCTTCAATAAGAACACCTTAACCCCCGTAGTCAATTTTGAGGCCCCCAACAAAATGGATCCTTTGCTTATGGGCAAGCTGATTGATAATAAAGTAAACAACGAAGATATCACGGCAATGATTTACTATTGGGCGGACAAGGGGTATATAAAGATAAACCTTGACGATAAAGACGATCCAACGCTTATAAGAATTATTAAAGATCTTCCCGCAACCTGCGCTGACTATGAACAAATAATGTACAGGGATCTGTTCCGCGGCAGGGATACTGTAAAGCCAAGCGAGCTTAAATATACATTTTACAATACCGTTGAAACCGTTACTGCGAGGGTAAACAACAAGGCAAAGGGACTATACGACAGCAAGAGCATAGGCATTTCAATAATATTTGCACTGCTTGGTGCAATTTTATTGGGGTTTGTCCCCCTTTTGATAGGCATTATAAACATTCACAGTTCATATATATTCTTATTCGGATTTGTTTCATTTGTGCCCGCGCTCATACTTTACGCACTTTCCGAGACAGTGATGTATTACAACCTTAAACTGACTAAGGGCAAAAAGGCTCTTTTCATGCTCGGCATTGCAGCATTATGTATTTTATTCTCGTTGTTATATATCCTATTCGTACCTACCTATATCATGGGGTGGTTGCCTAAATTTTTGCTGTGCCTATTATGCGGCGCCGAAATTTGCTGTTCCGTTCTTATAATTAGCAGGACAAAAGAGTATACGGCTCAGCTTAACGATATAGTAGGCTTTAAGAACTTTATACAGCTTGCCGAAAAAGACAGGCTCGAAAAGCTTTTGGAGGATGACCCTCAGTTCTATTATCACATACTGCCTTACGCGCAGGTACTGAATGTATCCGATATATGGGAAGAAAAATTCAGCGATATCACCGTAGAACCGCCGAAGTGGTCCACTACGTCGCTTGCGGGAAGAATGATAGAATTCCATATATTAAATTCTATAATCAGAAGCTCTATGGTAAGAATGGGTTCCCATATGATTTCCCGTCCCGCCTCTTCGGGCGGCAGCGGAAGCGGATTCGGAGGTTTTTCCGGCGGAGGTCATGTCGGCGGAGGGCACGGCGGCGGAGGTTTCCGCGGCAGATAAAATCAAATTAAATTCAGATTGAATTTTGTATATAACGCATCGCCGCAGGCATCAATAATGCCCGCGGCGAAATTATTTCAATATTTTAAAAAGTACTATGCCTGATATAATACCTTTTATTCACCTGTCACAGTCACTTTTATTTTAGAAGTTACCCCCTCCATCAGCTTTAAATCGATATCGTAATCGCCTAAAACTTTTATGGGTTGGGGAAGAATTATCTTCTTTTTATCAACAGAATAGCCGGCTTCGGCAAGAGCGGAAGAAATATCCGCGCCCGTAACCGAACCGAAAACCTTTCCGTTTGCCCCGGCCTTAATTTTTACGGTAAAGCTTTTACCCTTTATTTCCGCGGCGAGTGCGCGCGTTGCCGCCAATTCTTCCGCTTTATGGAAGTCTGCGGCGGATTTTTTCATGTTAATATCGTTGATTTTAGCGGCCGTTGCGACCTCGGCAAACCCCTTTCTTATAAGGAAGTTGCGTGCGTAACCCTCGTTTACTTCAACAACCTCACCTTTTTTGCCCTGACCTTTTACATCCTGCAATAAAATTACTTTCATGTTTATAACTCCTTTTTATGAGTGATTATTAGTTTTTTCAAGTAACTACAAATATTTACGTTATTAATTTTACAACACATACTTTTATTTGTCAAGCCTACGCATAAACCGCAACAGGCTGTACATAATAAATTTCAGGAGGGTAATATGGAACACGTTAATAACGATATAGCTTGCGATGTAAGCTCCTGCAAGTACAATTATCAGGGTTGCAACTGCACTCTTGAAAAAATCAAAGTGGGCTGCACTTGTCATAACGATAACTGCACTTGCTGTGACAGCTACTCGGAAAAGATGTATTAAAGATAGCCGAATATCGATAGCTGTCGATATCCGATTATTTTAAACCCTTTGAAAGCCGATATTCAGGCTTTGAAAGAGCGCGCGGCTTTTTAAGCCGCGCGCTCTTGATTTACTGTTTTTCAACCGGTGAAGCCGCTAACGCGCCCGCCGCACATGCAAATTTTATTGCGTAAATTTTCAAGCGCATGCGTTATTATGCCAAATCTCCCGCCTGCCGCGCACATTATTGCGCAAAATTTCGTCAAGCCGTATGCCAAGCGTAAAGCTTTATCGGTTTTGAAACCTTGTTTTATGCCGCAAGTTTCTATTCGTTGTCTTAGCCGAAAAGCTCCGATAAGCTGAACGTTACGGACTGTTCGATAGAGTCGTCGTATGTTTGGTTGTACATTCCGCAGACACGACACACGTAGCCGCCGTCCGTTGCAACGTAATAATGTCCGTTTTCATGCAGATAAACGCGCTCGGACTTCCCCCCCCCCCAACGGAAATGTCAAGCTGTTTTAGAAGAAATATTTTCACCTAAAAATCGCAACAGAGAAAATATGGCGAAAGGCTTGAAAAGAAGCCGCGAAGATGTTATAATTTCTATAAACGCGGTATTTATGAAGCGGTATGTACGGCGAAGCGCGGCAAAACGCTGAAAGACATGAAGTACGGAAACGTTTCAGACGGCGATTTTTGAATAAGACCGCTTTCCATGTGAAAGAAAACAATGGACTGCGGTATAATATAAAAACCATCAGGAGATTATTATGAGCGGAATTTTTCACAGAACAAGCATAAGAAAATTTACGGATAAACCCGTTGAAGACTGCAAAATAGAATCCATGCTAAGGGCGGCAATGGCCGCGCCTTCGGCAAGAAACCAACAGCCTTGGGAGTACTACGTTATTACGGATAAAAACACCATAACCAAACTTGCAGAAAGCATGCCGAACGCCGCCTGTGCAAAAGGCGCGCCGCTGGTATTCGCCGCCTGCTATCGGGCAAATTGCCTGTTACCCGATTACGCCTATATAGACATGAGCGCTTCGGTTGAAAACCTTTTGTTGCAGGCAGACGAACTTGGGCTTGGAGCGGTATGGCTGGGCATTGCGCCTATCGAAGAACGAAAAACAAAGGTTGCGGAAATTTTAAATATACCTGAAAATCTTGCGGCTTTTGCACTGATTGCATGCGGATATCCCGCCGAAGAAAAACAGCAACAGGACAGATTTGACCGGAACAGAGTGCATTTTATAAAATAATCGGAAATTATGAAGCTGAATAATGCCGCCGCGCAGTACTGCGCGGCGGCATTTATCCTTTTTTACATAGCCGTCAAGAGCGTCAAATTCTACGCACACACGGCTGTCACGGTGCAAAAGAGCAATCTCTTTACCTTCCTTGGCACAGTGAAAATAAAGGGTTAAGATACTAAAAGTTAAATTTTGTCAATTTAAATCGACCCCCCGCCCACAATTATGCGGACGAGGTCGATTTGAAATTTATAGAGGTTTTTTATTACGCCGCGGAATTCTTTGCCTTTACGTCGGCAAAAGCCGCCTCCTTTTCAAGTTTAGTTTCAAGTGCGGCAGTCGCATCATTGAACGCCGCTTCAAGCTTTTCGGCGTATCCCGCTTTTTCCGAGTCGTCGGCTTTTTCCGCCGCGTTTACAAGAGAGAAATACCTCATGGCTTTACTGTTAAACTGCGATTTTGCCTGCGACGCTTCCTTTTCCGCATTGGAAAGTTCAGCTTTTCTTTCAGCTTCTTTATACTTTCTTTCAGCCTTAGCAATTTTCTCCGAGTCGGCGCCGCCAGCTACCAACTTATCATATTTAGCCTTGGCTTTCTTTGCGACTTTATTGTTATCGGGAAAGATTATGAGGAAAATAAAGAAGAATATTACCATCGACACGCCGCCCGTAAGAATTGTTTTGATAAGATTCCATAACGCGTAAGGCCAAGCCCAATAATCCCTGACAAAGGGAACTATAATGCCCCATATTGCATTTACGCCGATTGATACAAGCACCCAGCCGATAAAATACCACATCGCCTGATACCAAGGATTGCCGTGCGAACGGTATGTAATATTTCTTTGAAGAGGGAAATTGATACACTGCGCAAGAAATACTGCGATTTCATAAGCAATGAAATTGCCGAGTCCGCCGTTTGCAGAAACCGTGCCGTCGGCAGCATAGACCACGGGTTCGTTGAATATCGCATATTGAAGCGGAGTTTCGACGCTGTTGCTCATATAGGTTAAATTACCGATATTGACGGCAGGCCAAACAAAGGGGACGTCTGCCAGACTTTGGAATGCAAAAGGCAGGAACGTCATAACGAGGAACTGGAAAATGGTTACGCCTTCCGAGAACACAATGAAGAAAAACACCATGTAAAGGATACTTGAACCTTTGGGATGCTTATCGGCAAATCCGTACCATACGCCCAGCCACCAACGCC
>CAZQNK010000006.1:42794-56645 GCA_964594955.1 uncultured Clostridia bacterium
GAACCTTTGGGATGCTTATCGGCAAATCCGTACCATACGCCCAGCCACCAACGCCATATCTTCTGAAAGAAACGCACAAACGCGTTTTCAGATAAAGGCTTCAATTGTTTTTGAAGATCTTCTGCAGTATAATTGCTCATTTTTTATTCTCCTTTCCTTTAAATAAAAGCATGCCTAAACCTTTGAAAAATTTGCCGTTGAACATTGTAAGGAGTCCTTCCATCTGTCTGCGGCTCATTCCGCCGAATTTGGCTATTCCCCTGACGGGCTGATGCAGTACGCCCATTACAAGCGTGTTTGCAGTCGTTCGTTGACCTACGCCGCGCATAAATTTAATTGCAAACCGAATAACGCCGGAAAACGCTCTGCCCGTCCAACCTTTGGAATATCTGAGATCCGCAACGGTGCAGTTTTCATGGATGACCATGCGGTTCTTCTTGTAAAAATCATATCCGGGATAGGGAATGGGTCTGCCCAAAAGTTCGGAAAATTCAACGCTTTGAACGGAAGCAACTTTCCCGCTGTAATACGAAGAAAGTTTTACTTTATCATAGGGCAACACGTCCGTGGTGGATTGTTTTTCAACTTCGCCTTTCAGGCGGATATCTTCACTTGACGCGCCGATCTCTACGGTATATTTTCCGCCTTCCACCTCCCACTTTTCGGTCTTAACGTTGAAATAGCGGAAAGTATAATCGTCGAAAGAAATTTCGACTTTCTTTTCTTCGCCTGCTTTCAGGAATACTTTTTTGAAGCCTTTCAACTCCCTCACGGGACGGAATATTTCGCCATCGGGTTTACCTATGTAGAGCTGCGCAACCTCTGCGCCGTCTACTTTGCCCGTATTCTTAATTACAAAACTTACGCCGCTATCGGTTACTTTTAAACCGGAATATTCGAAAGTTGTGTACGACAGACCGAAACCGAAAGGATAATTCACGGCAACGCCCGCAGTGCTATAATATCTGTAACCTATGTAAGGACCTTCACGGTATTCAACGGTCATCTGTTTACCGGGGAAATGGGAAGCCGAAGAGCAATCTTCATACTTAACAGGATAACTTTCCGACAATTTACCCGAGGGATTGACAACGCCCGTGAGCACGTTATACAGAGCGTGCGCGCCCGCCTGCCCGCCGAGGTATACATGAAGAAGCGCGGCGCAATCGTTATAACCGTCAAGTTCTACTGCGCTGCCGCAGGAAAGAACGACGATGATTTTTTTATTGAGAGCCTTTAAAGCGTTGAGACATTCAAGCTGGTTTGCGGGAATTTTTATATTTTCCCTGTCAAGCCCCTCCGCCTCGGTAACCTCGTCAAGACCTGCGAAGAAAATTACCGTATCAGCCTTACTTGCAAGCTCAACCGCGCTTTTTATAAGCTTTTTCTTGCTTTTGCCGAACCTGTCGAAGCCGCGGGAATAACCTATGCAGTTCATTCCGCCGTATTCAAGACAATCGGTGAATTTTTCAAGTTTTGTAGGATTTACAACCGACGAGCCTGCGCCCTGATAACGGGGATTATCGGCAAATTCGCCTACAAGAACAACTTTTTCGGTAGAATTCAAAGGCAAAGCGCCGTTCTCATTCCTTAAAAGCACTATACTTTCTTCCGCACACTTGCGGGCGAAATCATGATGCTCTTCTATATCGAATTCTTCGGGAGCGGCCTTTACGGCTTTATCGGTATCGAGAACAAGGTCGAGAAGTCTGTCGATATTTTCATCCAAAACGCTCTCATCGAGCAAGCCGTCGTTTACCGCCTTTACAAGGTCGGCCGCGCCATATTTGCAACCGGGCATTTCAAGTTCATTGCCCGCTTTTGCGCCTTCTACCCTTGAGTTGCAACCTGCCCAGTCGGTGACAACCACGCCGTTAAAGCCCCAACCGTCACGCAAAATCTCTTTGAGAAGATGCTTGTTTTCATTGGTAAATTCGCCGTTTAATTTGTTGTAAGAAGACATTATTGCACGGGGCTTGCCCTCTTTTACGGCAATTTCAAAACCTGTAAGATAAATTTCACGAAGGGTACGTTCATCTATTACGCTGTCGAGTACCATTCGGCGTTCTTCCTGATTGTTTGCGGCGAAATGTTTTATGCAAGCGGAAACGCCGTTTTTCTGAATACCGCGTACATAAGAAGCCGCCATTTTACCTGCGAGATAGGGATCTTCGGAAAAATATTCGAAGTTTCTTCCGCAACGGGGATTGCGCTTCATGTTAAGCCCCGGGCCCAAAAGAACGTTGACATTTTGAATAGCCGCCTCCGTGCCGAGCCGTACGCCCATTTCTTCGCCAAGCTCTTCATTCCAGGTGTTCGCCATGGTTGCAGCCGTGGGGAAACAGGTTGCGGGTATACTTGCGTTAAGTCCCAAATGGTCGCTTGCGGCAGCCTGTTTTCTTATTCCGTGCGGGCCGTCCGAAAGACTTGCCGAAGGAACGCCTAATTCTTCATACGCAACAGTAGACCAAAAATCGCGCCCGGTCATGAGCGCCGCTTTTTGGTCTAATGTCAGTTTAGAAATTATTTCTTCATGTTTCATCAAATATTTTCCTACCTTAATTATGATTACGATTTTTGTCCGAATACTCTGCCGTCGGAAACATATTTTAAGACGCGGAGGGGCGTTTTTATGCGCCCCTATCCGTCTTAAAAAAGAGAAAAATATGTTCAACCAAATTTTAACAGAGAGTGGCTTTAATTTAATGTGTTTATATTGTACATTATTTTATCAAAAAAAACAATATCAATGACGTAAGTTGTAGTTTTTTTAACTTAAATTGCATTTTGGGTTCGCTTGCTTATAAATTTCCAAGCGCGGGGCTCTTTATACCCCCGCGCCGAGCCGAAAATTACTTCTTTTTCACGGGGCTTTTAATAATGAATATTACGCAAACGATTATTCCCGCCGCGAGAGGTTAAAATTTTGATAAAACTGCAATTTATGCTAAAAAAACGTCAAGTTAAGAATTATCTATTTACTTTTTTCTGTTCTTATATTACAATCACGGCAAGAGTTACGAATTTTCCCCTCCATCATACAATTCGTTTTCTCACAAAAAGCGCGGCGGTCTTTATGATCTCCGCACTTTCTCTTTTTTACCTTTTATTGGGTAATAAGATCAATATATTCATCGTAAGTTACCGTTTTATCAAACTTCTTAGTGCCGTTGATCTCAATTATTCTGTTGGCTACCGTGTTCATAAGTTCCTGATCGTGCGACGTAAAAAGCATGCAGCCGCGGAAGTTCTTCATGCCGTTATTTAAAGCCGTTATCGATTCAAGGTCAAGGTGGTTGGTAGGCTCGTCAAAAATAAGGAAGTTACCGCCTTCAAGCATCATTTTAGCAAGCATACAGCGGACTTTTTCACCGCCCGAAAGCACTTTTGCTTTTTTCAGGGCTTCCTCGCCGGAAAATAACATTCTGCCCAGCCAACCCCTTAAATACTCTTCGTAATGGTCCTTTGAGTACTGCGACAGCCAATCCACAAGAGAAAGCTCGCATCCCTGAAAATATTCGTTATTGTTTTCGGGAAAGTAGGAAAAGTTTATCGTCTTGCCCCAACGCACGGTGCCGCCGTCGGGCTGTACCTTGCCTGCAAGAATATCGTACAGCATTGTGACGGTTGTGGATTTATCGCTGACAATGCCTATCTTTTCATCTTTCTGCACGGTAAAAGAGATGTTTTCAAAATATCCTTCTTTCGTCAAGCCCTCCACCATCAGGATATCGTTGCCGATTTCCTTTTCGAATTTAAAATCTATATACGGGTATTTTCTCAGAGAGGGTTTAAAGTCCGAAATGGTGAGTTTTTCAAGCTCCTTTTTACGGGAAGTTGCCTGACGCGACTTTGAAGCGTTGGCGGCAAAACGCGCGATAAATTCCTGCAACTCTTTTGCGCGTTGCTCGTTCTTCTTGTTCTGGTCGCGCTGTTGGCGGGCGAGAAGCTGGCTGGTTTCATACCAGAAATCATAGTTGCCGAGCATCATGTTTATCTTGCCGTAATCAACGTCGCAGATATGCGTGCACACCTTGTTTAAAAAATGGCGGTTGTGCGAAACTATTATTATTGTATTTTCAAAATCCAAAAGATAGTTTTCAAGCCAGCGCACCGTCTTTATGTCGAGGTTGTTTGTAGGCTCGTCCAAAAGAAGTATATCGGGATTGCCGAAGAGCGCCTGCGCCAGAAGCACTTTAACCTTGCGCTTTGCGTCAAGATCAGCCATTAAGGTGTAGTAATATTCTTCGGTTACGTCGAGGGCGTTCAAAAGGGTCTGCGCCCCGTACTCCGCGTCCCAGCCGCCGAGTTCGGCAAATTCGCTTTCAAGCTCGCTTACGCGCACGCCGTCCTCTTCGGTGAAATCGGTTTTTGCATAGAGCGCGTCTTTTTCATCCATGATGTCTACAAGACGTTTATGCCCGAGCATCACCGCACGGAGAACGGTTACGTTGTCGTAAGCGTTTTGGTTCTGTTGCAGGACGGACATCCGTTCGGTTTTGTCCATTGTGACGTCGCCCTTATTCGGTTCTATGTCGCCGCTTAAAATCTTTAAAAAGGTAGATTTTCCCGCACCGTTGGCGCCGATTATGCCGTAACAGTTGCCCTTAGTGAATTTTAAATTAACGTCTTCAAAGAGCTTTTTACTGCCGTATTGAAGCGAAACGTTATTGACCTGTAACATGTTACCTCCTCTTGTTTCCAAAAATTTCCGAATTACTCTGCGGACTTGGAATGTACATATTGTATAAAATCAAATTGCGAATTGACTGTTGTAAAGCCGTGAATAAAATCCGTTGAGCGCAAGCAGTTCTTCATGTGTGCCCTGCTCCACTATATTGCCGTTATCCATGACGAGAATTATATCGGCTTCCTTTATGGTTGAAAGCCTGTGGGCGACGATAAAGCTCGTTCTGCCCTTCATAAGTTTTGCAAAAGCGCGCTGTATGCGCTGTTCGGTTCTTGTATCGATAGAAGAAGTAGCTTCATCCAATATAAGCATGGGCGGCAGGGCAAGCATAATACGCGTTATGCAAAGAAGCTGTTTCTGACCCTGCGAAAGATTGCCGCCGTCCTCCGCCATGACGGTATCGTACCCGTCCGAAAGCTGCATTATAAAGTTATGGGCGTGTGCCGCCTTTGCGGCTTCAACAATCTCTTCCTCCGTGGCTTCCGGTTTTGCCATGGCGATATTTTCACGGATTGTTCCGCTTTTTAACCATGTTTCCTGCAATACCATGCCGTAATTTTCACGCAAAGACCTGCGGGTTACCTGCATTATATCGTTGCCGTCCACGGTTATTTTACCGCTGTCGACGTCGTAAAAGCGCATCAGAAGATTAATAAGCGTTGTTTTGCCGCAGCCGGTGGGTCCGACTATCGCAACGCGCTGACCCGCTTTTACGGAAAGATTGAAATCCTGTATTAATTTTCTGTCCGCCGTATAGGAGAAATATACCTTTTCAATAGATATATCGCCGTTGACATTTTGCAGAACGACTGCGTTTTCCGCGTCGGGCTGTTGGGGTTGTTCGTCTATAATTTCATAAATCCTGCCCGCACAGGCAATTGCGTTCTGCAACTCCGTAACAACGCCGGAAATTTCATTGAAAGGTTTTGTATATTGGTTTGCATAGGACAGAAGGCTTGTAAGCACGGCGATATCGAACGCTACGGGCAGCGGCGTTTGCCATACGAGCATAAGCCCGCCGGTCAGCGCGACCGCCGCATACACTATTGCGTTGATGAAGCGCGTTGAGGGATTAGTCAGCGACGAATAGAAAATGGATTTCAGCGAAGCCTTTGTATAGCGGGCGTTCACTTCATCGAATTTTTCCATGTTTTCGTCCTCGCGGCCGAACGCCTGAACCACCTTTAAATTGCCTATCATTTCATCAATGAAAGCCGTCTGCTCGCCGCGGATTTTAGACGTTTCTTTAAACAGCGAATATGTGCGCGAAGCGATAAATTTTGCCACAAAGAGCGAAAGCGGCGTTAAAACGAAAACTACAAGGGCAATTATGTAGTTGAGGGCAAGCATTATGCCGAGCGTTCCCGCTATGGTCAGAACACCCGTAAAAAGTTGGGTAAAGCCCATTAAAAGTCCGTCGGCAAATTGGTCTACGTCCGCAATGTTGCGACCGACTATATCGCCGTAGGAGTGCGCGTCGATAAACTTTAAAGGAAGTATCTGTATTTTTGCAAAAGCTTCTTCCCTTATATCCTTTACAATATTATAAGTGATATTGTTATTTATGATATTCATAAGCCATTGCGCCACGCAGGTACATGCGATAACGGCGGCTATGATAATGAACCTTAAATAAATACCTTCGAAATCGACCTCGTTTACGCCTACCATGAGCCCTATTACCTGACCGAAGAAAATAGGCACGACGAGCGTTCCCGCAACGGTGACGACGGCAAAAAATATTGAAGCGAAAAGCTGTAATTTATAACCTTTCAGCTGCTTTAAAATGCGCTTGATTATAGCCTTTTGGGAAAGCGTTTTCATTTAAGAAGCCCTCCCTTCCGCGTTTTTCTGAAACTGCGAATAGTGAATTTCACGGTAAATTTCGCAATTTTCCAAAAGCTCTTCATGAGTGCCCAACCCCACCATTTTACCGCCGTCAAGCACGATTATCTTATCGGCATGGCGTATGGACGAAGTGCGTTGGGAGACGATAAAGACTGTGGGATTATAGTCGAGTTCCCGCAAAGACTTCCTTAAATTTGCGTCGGTGGCGTAATCGAGAGCGGACGCGCTGTCGTCGAGAATGAGAATTTCAGGCTTCCTTACGAGCGCGCGGGCGATGGTAAGCCTTTGTCGCTGGCCGCCCGAAAAATTCTTGCCGCCCTGCTCCACAATTTCGTCAAGTCCGTTATCCTTGGATTTTATCACGTCCGAAGCCTGCGCGCTTTCGATAGCGCACATAATCTCTTCATCGGTAGCGTCGTTTTTGCCCCACTGCATGTTTTCACGTATAGTCCCTTCAAAAAGGACGGCGCGCTGGGGAACGATTCCGCAACGTTCGCGAAGTTCCCCGTCTGAAAACGCCGAAACGGGTTTTCCGTCTAAAAACACATCGCCGCTCTTTGAATCGTAAAAGTGGGGAATCATATTCACAAGCGTGGTTTTTCCCGCGCCCGTGCCACCTATAACGCCCACCGTCTGCCCGCGTTCGACCGTGAAGGAAATATTGTCGAGGGCGTTAACGGAAGCGTTTCCGTAATTCATGCAGACGTTGTTAAACTCTATAAAATGCACGCTGTTTTCAACGGCGTCCGAAACGTGTTTTAAAGAGGGCTGCATTTCCAGAATTTCATTCACCCTGCCCGCACAGGCAAAGGATTTTGTGACGGTAATTATAAGGTTGGCGAGTTTTATAAGCTCTATAAGGATTTGCGACATATAATTATAGAGCGCAAGCGAGTTTCCCTGTGTGAGGCCGCCCGCGTGCACCTCTATTGCGTTGACGTACATCAGCGCGATTATCGCTATATTGATAATCGCATACGTCAACGGGTTCATAAGAGCGGAAATTTTACCGACGAACAGCTGAGACTTTGTAAGTTCGCTATTGCGCGTATTGTAATTTTCTATCTCTTCGTTTTCCAGACAGAAAGCGCGGAGCACCCGAGCGCCCGTCAGCGTTTCACGCGTGGAAGTCGTAACCCTGTCTAACCTGCCCTGCACTTTCTTATACAGGGGAATGCTTATAAGCATAATGCCGAACACGACGACGCACAGCACGGCGATGGCGATTGCAAAAACCCGACCCGCAACAGCACTTATCGTAAACGCCATTATCATTGCGCCGAACACGATAAAAGGCGAGCGCATGAAGAGCCTTAAAACGAGGTTCACTCCCGACTGTATTTGGTTTACGTCGCTGGTCATACGGGTGATCATCTTTGCCGTTCCAAGCCCGTCCAATTCACTGTAAGAGAGAGACTGCATCTTTTTAAAAAGATCGTGGCGCAGACCTTCGGAGAAGCCCACCGCCGCGCGCGCCGCAAAATACTGAGCCGCAACGGCGCTGATAAGCCCCACCACGCCCAAAGCAACGAGTATAAGACAGCAGTTGACCACATAGGAAGCGCCCTCTCCCCCCTTAATTCCGTTATCGACGATGGCGGCAATAACGAGGGGAACTATCAATTCGAAGCTTGCTTCCAATAATTTGAACAGCGGAGCGAGTATGGATTGTACTGAATAATGCTTTAAATATTTGAGTAATTTCCGCATACGGGCAAATTATAGCATTTTATAAAATAAAAAGCAATTTTAAATCAAAGGCATTTGCAATATTTAAGTAAATTTGTTAAACTGAATTTATGGGTTACAAAGTTTATCTTAAAAGAAACGAAGAAAAACGCGTTGCGGCGGGGCACAGTTGGGTTTACGCCAACGAAGTTGAAAAAATCGAGGGCAAGGACAAAAACGGCTCGCTCGCCTCGGTATTTTCACACGACGGAAGATTTATAGGCAGGGGCTATATAAACCACCTTTCAAAAATTCTTGTGCGGATATTTATACGCGACGAACGGGAGGACGACGAAGAATTTTTCTTCGAAAGACTGAAAGAGTGCGCCGATTACCGTAAAAGGCTTGGTTATGAAAACTGCTGCCGGGTTGTTTTCGGTGAAGCGGACAACCTGCCCGCGCTTATAGCGGACAAATACGGCGACTACCTTTCCGTACAATTTTTATCGCTTGGCATGGATTTAAGAAAGGAAGTAATCTGCCGTTGCCTTGTAAAGATTTTCAACCCAAAAGGCATATACGAACGCAGCGACGTAGCAGTGCGCAAAAAAGAGGGACTTAACGAGGTAAAGGGCGTGCTGTACGGCGAAGTCCCCGACTACTGCGAAATTGAAGAAAACGGCATTAAAATGCTTGTAGACATTAAAAACGGACAAAAGACGGGGTATTTTTTAGACCAGAAGGAGAACCGTTTTGCCGCAAGAAGGTACTGCAAAGGCGAAGTTCTGGACTGTTTTTGCAACAGCGGAGGCTTTTCGCTCAACGCCGCGACGGTTGCGGAGAATGTGACCGCCTGCGATATTTCCGGGCTTGCGCTTAAAAACGTTCGCGATAATGCCGACCTGAACGGATTTTTAAACGTAAACACTTTGCAGGGCGACGTATTTGAGGTATTGAGAACCTTTCGCAGAGAGCGTAAACAATTCGACACGGTAATACTTGATCCGCCTGCTTTCTGCAAGAGCGCAAGCGAAGTCAAAGACGCCTATCGGGGATATAAAGACATAAATATCGCCGCAATGAAGATAATAAAGCGCGGAGGTTTTCTCATCACCTGCTCTTGCTCGCACTATATGACGAGGACGCTGTTTGAAAAAATGCTTGCCGAAGCAGCCGCGGAAAGCGGTAAGACGGTAAGGCAGGTGGAAGTAAAAACACAGGCGCCTGACCACCCCGCGCTTTTATCCGCAGACGAAACGCAATACCTTAAATTCTATGTTTTACAGATAATCTGACGGCAATTATGCGTGGCATAGTACTAAATAAATTATACAAAAAACGGGCTATAAAGCCCGTTTTTTGTATTTCATATTTAAAACATTGAATTATATAGCCCAATTGCCGTTCTTGAATATCTGAATGCGCTTACCGTCTTTGGTTACGCCGACGATATCCATATCCTCACTTCCAATCATAAAGTCAACGTGAATCATAGAACTGTTTATTCCCGCCTTTTGGCACTCTTCCACCGTCATGTTTTCAAAACCTTCAAGACATTCGTTGAACCCCCTGCCGACTGCCAGATGGCAGCTTGCGTTTTCATCGAAGAGAGTATTATAGAACAGAATACCTGTATTGTTTATAGGGCTGTCGTAGGCGATTAAAGCGCACTCACCGAGATAAGCCGCGCCCTCGTCCATGGAAACCATTTTTTCCAATAAGTCCTGATTTCGCTCAGCATGAACTTCCACCACCTTTCCGTTTTCAAAGCGCATCCGGAAATTTTCAATAAGTTTGCCTTGATACGAAAGCGGTTTTGTTGCGACAACATTGCCGTCGGCAACGCCGCGCATGGGAGAAGTAAACACTTCTTCGCTGGGGATATTGGGATTGAAGTAAATTTTGCCGCCGAGCGTGGTTTCACCGCCGCCCGTAAACCTGCCGCGCGGATTGAGCCCTACCGTAAAATCCGTGCCGTCGGCGCTTTTGTATTCAAGTTTTTCAAATTTGCAATCATTGAGGAACTTGCACCTTTTGGCAAGATTTTCATTATGCCTGCGCCACGCTTCTACGGGGTCGTCGTCCACGCGCGAACAGCTGAAAATATTTTCCCACAGCTTTTCAACGGCGTCGCCGTCGGAAAGTTCGGGGTAGATTTTTTTAGCCCACTCCACCCCGGGAACGGCGGCTATGCACCACTGATACTTATTTTCCATTGCGTCGCGATAGGGTTTAATGACAGGAAAACGCGCCATGCCTGCTTTTGAAATTTTTTCGCTGTCGGTACCGTTCAGCCCGTCGGGATCGTCGGAATCCAGCCACAGATGGCAGGAAAGTTTGTCAACCTTTCTCTGCAATTCAGCCTTTTCAACTTCGGTAACTTCCGACAGAGTTTCAAGCGACCTATAATTGTAATTAAGCTTTGTCACGGGCATATACGTCCAATCAACCTTGACGCGCTCGGCGCCGCTTTTATAGCACTCCTCCACGACCATAGCCACAAATTCGGGCTGGTCAAGTCCGCATTGGATATTTACTTCCTGTCCCTTTTGCACGTTTAAACCACATTTTACAATCAGCTCGGCATACTTTTGCAATCTTAATTTATCCATAAAATCCTTCCTTGATTATTTTTTCCAATATTATAGCATTGTTTATCTAAAACGGCAAGAAAATTATATGGAAGTTAAAAAATTAACTTAGGTAAATTTTAATTATAGTGAAGCCCCGCGGCGCCGCAAATTTGCGGCGCCGCGGGGCGATATAGTTTATTTTCTTTATTTTTTTCTGTTCTTTACCAAAATAATTGCGACGTAAGCGGCAAACAGCACGGCGCAAACGCCCAGCAAAATGGCGTACATAACGCCGAGGGGAATTTGGTTGCCGAACAGATATAAATTCGCGTCGAAACCGTCCATGATTCCCTTTAAGGCCTCTTCAGGCACGCCCGCGGAGGAAAGAGCGGTAACGTAGCCGCCCATATAGTGATTGCGGAGAATACCGACCCCGTAGGTTCCGGGCAACAGACAAAGCACGTCGCGAAGTCCATCGGAAAACTGCGAAAGAGGCATGTACGCGCCGCAGATGAATCCATACATGGACGAAACGAGGGTCGCTACCGCCGAAAGACCGCCCTGCGAGGAAATGAAACTTTCCACCACGCCGGCAAGCAGCGTTCCGAACAAAATGCCGCAGAGAATATCCACGATAATCATAAATACGTCGGAAACGGGGATGTACCAGCCTACCGCCGCCAAATAGAGATGCCCCACCGCCATGACGCACAGCATCACAACCAGGGTCACGAAAAAGTTGGATATAAAATAACCGAGCGATATCGTCGTACTCTTTACGGGCGCAACGGAAAAATCGTGAATCGTGCCTTCCATCTTATCCAAAATCATGATCGTGTTCGAGCAAAACGCAACCGTCACCGCGCTCACGCCGAGAATCGACGACATCAGCCATGCGCCCGCAATGCCCTCGATAATTCGGCCGTCCACCGTAATCCCGTCCAAAAACGCCGAAAAACTTTCGATATACACGTTGCGGAGAAAGGTCACGAACAACACCAGCATAATCAGGGGCGTGATCAAGGAAATAAAAAAGGTAAACTTGTCTTTAAAATAACACTTGGTATTGCGCCCGATCAGCGACAACAATTTTTTATACTCCGTCACGTTACACTCCCTCCAAATCTTTTCCCGTTACCTTCAAAAATACGTTGTCCATATTTCCCTTCAACACCTCGAAGTCCGCAAAGAACTGCGGGCAGGCCGCAATCAGCGCGGGAACCTCCGCCGTGCTCTTCAATTCCACCTGAACGTGATCGCGGCCGCGCGTTACCAAGTAATTATGTGACGCGAAGTACTCTGCAATTTCATCAATTCTATCATAAAAACGGATAAAATCGTTTGCAAACTCGTTTTTCAGGGTGTGCGGCGTTCCTTCGATGACTTTCTTCCCGCCATCCAAAATTACGACGTAATCCGCCACCGCAGCCTCCTCCATGTAGTGCGTGGTGAGAAAGACGGTCAGCCCTTCCTCCCTGCGCAACTTTTCTACGACCTGCCAGACGGTGATACGCGTTTTGGGGTCAAGCCCCGTCGTCGGTTCGTCCAAGATCAGAATGCGCGGCTTATGGAAGAGGGCGCGCGCAATATCGGCACGGCGCTTTTGTCCGCCCGAAAGTTTACCCACGGGACGTTTTAAAATCTCTTTTAAATCAAGAAGCGAGTCCATTTCTTTCAGCCGCGCATTAAAGTCTCCGCCGAAAATGCCGTACAAATTTGCGCGGTGTTTAAGATTTTCATAAACCGTGAGCTTTCTGTCAAGCACGGAGTTCTGAAACACAACGCCCAATTCGCCCTTAGTTTTATCGGATTCGCCGTCCGAGTCATGCCCGCATATGCAGACCCTTCCGCTATCCTTTTTGAGTATTCCGCACATGATGTTTATGGTAGTGGATTTGCCCGCCCCGTTTACGCCGAGAAAAGCGAATAGCTCTCCCTCGCGCACCGAAAAGGATAAATCGTCCACCGCTTTTACGTCCTTAAATGACTTTTTTAGATTTTCTATTTCAATTATCATAATTTTCACCGTTAATTTTTTATTATACGGGAACTTATTCCCGTATAGGCGTCGGTAAGCATCATGCTTACCGTATCCCAATCCCAATCGAGATAACCGGTTGCATACATTGTGGCGATGCCGTGGACGAATACCCACATTTCAGCATGCAGGCGGCGTGCGTCGTCCTCATAAAGCCCGTAACTTTTCATAATGAGCATTGCGTCTTTATCGAAACTGTTCTCCCCTAAGCCGTCGTCGCCTACGCGGCTGCGCATGAAAAGGTATTTGAAAAACTCCTTCTCTTTACGGGCAAAGCCGATATACCCCATGCCGATCGCCTTATATTCGGGATAACGTCCCGAAGCAATTTCATCGCGGACGAACTTATCGTAGACGGATAAAATCATCTTCGTCAGTTCGGACTTTATCTCTTCCACTCCCGAAAAAGACAAGTACAGCGGTTGAGTGGAACACTTGCATTTTTGCGCAAGGGTTCGCATATTCAGCCCGTCCATACCGCGCTCCCTTACAAGTTCAAGCGCACATTCTAAAATTTTTTCACGGGTTATCTGTTTTTTAGCAGGCATAATTTTCCTTTACATAACAATTGTTATTAATAACGCTTGTTATTTTATCATATAACTTACATGTCGTCAAGCATAAAATAAAAAATGCGGTTAAATAATTTTTTAAACTTTTTACCGGAATTAACTTGACAATGTCTTTCGGTTGACAGCCGCTTCAATTTTATTATAGGAAATTTTACCGTTCATAGCTTACAACATGCTTAGCGTAAATTTGTTCATAAAAACCCCTGCGGCGGATTTACGCCGCAGGGGTCATGCAATTTGAGATTAATCTGTAAGCCGAGTTCTGTCGTGTACGGTCATCTATCTAATCTTGCAGTCACCTGCAAGTTCAAGCGATATTAACGGCTGTCGGCAGACGGGCAGCCTTTTGCATTTAAGCAAGCCGATAGCCCAATCTTGCATCGGGTGGGGTTTAATTGGCTCCCCGCGTTACCGCAGGGACGGTGAGCTCTTACCTCGCCATTCCAACCTTACAGCCATCAG
>CAZQNK010000007.1:0-47337 GCA_964594955.1 uncultured Clostridia bacterium
TTGGTTGTCGACTCAATTTCTACTCCCGGAATTCGCTTTAACGGCTCAAGGATATCCAAAATTATATTGTTTGAATTCAAGTATTACAAATCTGCTTTTTTAATATTCACACACATTCGGACAAAAATAGTCAAATTTTTTAAACGGCATTGCACTACAATGTGGCTATGCCCTTAAAAATTAACTTAAAGAGCCTTATGCTGTACACCCTATGCGCGGCGGCAATGGCGTTTGCCAACTTTGCCGTGAAAGGCGTACCACTTTCCATAGGCATATATTTCGCAATGTTGCTGTGCGGTACGCATATTCTGCTTACCCCCGCGCTGTACATATTGGCTTCGGCGGTGCATCTGGACTTAGCGTTGAGTCTTTTGAGCCTGTTCGAAGGCGCTTTTCTTGCGCTTATAGTATTTTTGTACAGGCGGACGAACAGGAAGATGCGCATAGAGGCCGCAGTGTACCTAATTATAGCGCTTTCACCGTATGTAATATTCGCCCCTTGGAAGGGCATAGGCGAAGTTATCACCGACAACGAATACATACTCCGCGGCGGAGCGGCGGCAGTGGCTATTGCACTGACGTATTTCTGCTTCAAAAGCGTATATGCGCTTATGTTCAGATTACAGCGATGCCGTCTGCGCGAGGACGAACTTTTAAGCTTAGCCGTAACCTATGCGGTTACGGGAACGGGACTTTTCACCGTATGCGGCGAAGCGTTGTATATATGCTTCTGCGCGCTGATTATATCCCTTTCGGTGCGGCTTGCGCGCTCGCCTGTGGCGCTGATAGTGGCCATAGTTCTCGCCCTGCCCGCTTCGGCGTATACGCTTGCTCTTGAACCGCTGACAATGTATGTGGTTATCTCCACGGCGGCGCTGCTCTTTTCAAATGCGGGAAGATTTGCCGCGTGCGGCGTTACGGGAATATGTTCCGCGGCTTACATGTATTATGCGGGCGGCTTCGATTGCGAAATACCTTTTATCGTCCTGCGCGCAATCGTGCTGTTCCTCGCAGTATTCGCCGCCTCTTTGCCGTCGGACAAAAAACTTAAAGAATTGAAAATGCGCCTGCTTGTAACCGACGTTCTGCCCGATACGGCGGTGGCGCGGAGCAGACGGCGCACGGGAGAAAGACTTTACAGAATATCCGAAGTTTTCCGCGAGATAGAGTGCGCCTTTCTTGCGCTCGACGAAGACGTAGACGACAGGGCGGCGCGGATGCGGATGCTGGACGACTTAAAGGAAAAATGTTGCAAAACCTGCGAACGCGCCAAACGGTGCGGATACTCCGACGTATATACGGGCTTTGCAAAACTGATTGACGCGGGTTGCGCCAAGGGTAAAGTAAACCTGATTGACTTGCCTTCCGAGATAACTTCAGACTGTTCGCGCCCTGCGGACGTACTTGTGCGGCTGAACAGCCTGCTGGCAGAATACAGGCGGTTCATGGTGGACGCTGAAAACGCGAAATCGGGCAGGCGGCTGCTTGCAGAACAGGCGCACGGCGTTGCGGAGGTAATGAAAAGTTGCGCCGTTGAACTCGGGCATACGCAGATACTCAGGGAAACCGAGGAGAGCGTTAAAAAAGCGCTTTCCTCGCAGGGGATTTCCTGCCCCGAAATTTATGTGGACGGCGACAACGGCGAAGTTTTTGCCGTTGCGATGGGCAAAACCAACGTAAAAGCGGTTGCCGCGTGCCTTACAAAAGAGCTTGGCAGAAGGTATTGCCTCAAAGACAAGCTTACATACGACGACGAAAAAAGCTGTCTTGTGTTCGGCGCGCCGCCGAGGCTTGACGCGGCATTCGGCATGGCTTACGCAATAAAAAAGGGCGAACGCGTTTCGGGCGACACCCACTCAGTAATAAGAATAAACGACCGCAAATTTCTGATGGCGCTTTCCGACGGCATGGGCAGCGGAGAATACGCAAGGAAAGTTTCGGAGGCGGCGATTTCGCTGATAGAGGCATTTTACCGTGCGGAAATGCCCGAGGACACCGTTTTAAAAACTATTAACAAACTGCTGTCCTTCAACCGCGACGAAAGATTCACCTGCATAGACATTGCCGCGGTAAACCTTGATTCGGGCAGGGCGGATTTTGTAAAAATAGGTTCGCCTGCGGGAATCATCATACGCGAAGGCGGTATAAAAGTGCTTGAAAGCACGTCTTTGCCGCTCGGCATACTTGAAAACCTGCGCCCCGCGGTTTGCACGGAAATTCTTAAAAGCGGGGATATATGCGTATTTATGAGCGACGGCATAACCTCCGCGTTCCCTTCCGCCACCGACTTATATGAATTTTTGCAGGAACTGAAACCTTTGAATCCGCAAAACCTTGCCGATAAAATTCTTGCGGCGGCGCTTGCGCGCATGAACAATGCCGTAACCGACGACATGACCGTGCTTTGTACGCGGATTTTCGACAACGACATATAAGCCGCCCTTGCGCAACGCGCAAGGGCGGCTTATTAGTTAAACCGTTAACAGGCTGTCATATCTTTCTATATTTATATGCTATCATTTTCTGCCGCAGGCGTCCACAATTTTGCGCATAGTAGCCGCATTGACGCGGTTGGGCATGGTTTTTAACCTGAACTGCCAATTGTTTTGCATTGTAGAGGGCATATTCATGCGCGCGGCGCCGTCCAGCCCCAGAAGGTCCTGTATGGGCACAACGGCAAGATCGGAAGGCGAGGCAAGAGCGCAAATACATAGCGCGAAAGCCGCGTCCTCACGCGAAACCATGGGATATATAACGCTTTCCGACTTCATCGCTTCGCGCAGGCGGTCTTTGAACCTTTTGAATTGAAGATTGGTCATCTTATTAAGAAAGCCCAGAGCGGTATCGTTATCGTGCGTTCCCGTATACATAACAGAATTTTTTTCAACGTTTTTGGGGAGATAAGAGTTATCTTCTTTGCCGTCGAAAGCGAACATCAGGATTTTCATTCCGGGGAAGCCCGTTTCTTCACGCAGCTTGACAACGCCCTCGTCCATAACGCCGAGATCCTCTGCTATTATATCAAGCAGCCCCAATTTATTTTCAATGGCGTTGAACAGCTTCATTGCGGGGCCCTTGCGCCATTCGCCCGTTTCCGCCGTCTTTGACGCCGCAGGGATTGCATAATACCTGTCAAGCCCGCGGAAATGGTCGATGCGGATCACGTCGTAAAGCTCCGCCGCCTTTTTGACCCGTTCTATCCACCATTCGTAGTTCTCCGCCTCCATTGCTTCCCAATTATACAGCGGATTGCCCCAAAGCTGACCGGTTTTAGAGAAATAATCGGGGGGAACGCCCGCAACTTCCGTAGGTTTGAGTTCTTCGTCAAGTTGGAAAAGTTCGGGTCTGCCCCAGACGTCGGAAGAATCGTAAGCAACGTACAGCGGGAGATCGCCTATTATTTTTATCCCCTGCACGTTGGCATACGATTTAAGCTTTTTCCACTGCTGTCTGAAAATAAATTGGACGAACAGCCAGAAACAGTACTCGCTTTTATATACCGCCCTGCGGAACTCGTACATGGCAAGGTGTTCTTTATATTTATATGCGTCGGGAAAAGTATCGAAAGAGCCCGAATATCTTGACTTTAACGACATAAAAAGGGCGTAATCTTCAAACTCTCCGCTGTCTATAAAATTGACGAATTCGGGATCGCGGATGTTGAACCGCGCATATGCCATGCGCAGAATTTCGTAGCGCTTTTTATACAGATCGGCATAATCCACCCTGCCCGCAAGCCGATAACTGCTTTGCAGTTCGTCGTCCGAAAGCAAGCCCCTGTCACGCAAGTCCTCAAGATCTATAAAATACGGATTGCCCGAATTACAGCACACGGACTGATAAGGGCTGTCGCCGTAACCCGTTTGCACAAGGGGCAGTATCTGCCAATATTTGACGTGCGACCGCTTTAAAAAGTCGCAAAATTCGTACGCCTCTTTGCCGAGACTTCCTATACCGTACTTCCCCGGCAATGACGAAATGTGGCACAGTATGCCCGCGCCGCGCTCTTTCAACCCTGCCATAATATATGAACCTCCTGCCGTAAATTCCAAAAGTCCGCCGCACGCAAACGCACGGCGGGCTTTAAAATTATTTTATCTTTTAAGTAATTTTTCTATTCTTTCAACCGCTTCTTTGGTGACGCTTTCACTGCCGAACGAGGTGAGGCGGAAAAACCCTTCTCCGTTTTCGCCGAAGCCCGCACCGGGCGTTCCCACAACCTGCGCGTTGTTTAAAAGATAGTCGAAGAACTGCCAACTGCCCATATTATCGGGACATTTAAGCCAGATGTAGGGTGAATTTTTGCCGCCCGTATACCATATGCCCAACTTATCCATGCACTCCGCTATTGTTTTAGCGTTGCGCTGATAGTATGCGATGTTTTCGCGTATTTCCTTCTGCCCCTTTTCGGTAAACACGGCCGCCGCGCCCTTCTGGACTATATAGGGAACGCCGTTGAACTTTGTAGACTGGCGCCTGAGCCACATTTTATTTGCGGAATTTCCGTCCTTTTTAAGCTGAACGGGAATTACGGTATATCCGCAACGCGTTCCCGTGAAGCCCGCCGTCTTGGAGAAAGAGCAGAACTCTATTGCGCACGTCCTCGCGCCCTCTATCCGGAATATGGAGCGGGCGAGCGTATCGTCCGTAATAAAGCACTCGTAAGCCGCGTCATATAAAATAACCGCGCCCTTTTTATTGGCATAGTCCACCCACTCTTTGAGCTGCGCCATTGAATACGCCGCACCCGTGGGATTGTTGGGGGAGCAGATATAAATTACGTCCGCATCCACCGAATAATCGGGCATGGGCAAAAAACCGTTATCCTTATTTGCGGCGGCGAATATAACTTTTCTGCCCGCCATGACGTTGGTATCCACATATACGGGATATACGGGGTCGGGAATAAGAACGGTATTCTCCTTTGCAAAGATATCGAGTATATTGCCGAGATCGGATTTTGCTCCGTCGGAAACGAAAATTTCTTCAAGCGCAAGCTCTACGCCGTTGGTTTTATAGTAATTTTTGATGCTTTCGCGAAGGAAGTCGTAACCCTCATAAGGGCCGTAGCCGCGGAAAGTTTCCTTTTTGGACATATCGTCCACAGCGGCATGAAGTTCTTTGATAACTTCGTTTGCAAGGGGCAGGGTTACGTCGCCTATGCCGAGTTTTAATACCTTTTTATCGGGATGGGCAGCGGAATAATCGCCCGCGCGTTTTGCCACTTCCGCAAAGAGATAATTTTCGGAAATATCGTTAAAATATTCGTTGAATTTCATGATTAATACCTATATATGTGCCTTTTAAAGACATTATGAGCCCTTCGGCGGCAGGGCGGCGCTATAAATTTTTAATCAGGGCGGCGCTATAAATTTTTAATTTTTCTTTTCGGAATATCTTACCGCCGCGCCTATAAATTCGCGGAAAATAGGGTGCGCGTTCTGCGGACGGGATTTAAACTCGGGGTGGAACTGCACGCCTATGTAAAAATCGTTTGCGGGAACTTCGACCGCCTCAACCAAAAATCCGTCGGGCGAAACGCCCGCGATCTTCATGCCAGCGTTTTCAATCGCGACGCGGAATTTATTGTTAAATTCGTATCTGTGGCGATGGCGTTCGGAAATTTCGTCCGCGCCGTAAGCGCGTTTCATTATATCGCCGATAACTTTACAGGGATATGCGCCCAGCCTCATCGTGCCGCCCATGATAACGCCGAGCTGGTCGGGCATGAGATCTATAACGGCATGGTCGGTCATAGGATCGAACTCAGAAGAGTTGGCGTCCTTAAAGCCGAGAACGTTCCTTGCATATTCTATTACCGCCGTCTGCATGCCGAGGCATATGCCGAAGTACGGAACGTTGTTCACGCGCGCGTATTCTGCGCACAGTATCATGCCCTCAACGCCGCGGTTGCCGAAACCGCCCGGGACGATTATCCCGTCTACGTCCGCAAAGACTTCCCCTGCGTTTTCATGCGTAAGCTTTTCCGTATCCACCCAATCTATTTCAACCTTGGCGGCGTTTTCGTAGCCCGCGTGCGCGAGAGCTTCCGCAACGGACAGATATGCGTCGTGAAGCTGGACGTATTTTCCGCACAGCGCGATTTTTACCGTCTTATCGCGCGCGGCGATGCGCTGTAACATGGTGTTCCACTCGGTTAAATCTATCTCGCGCGGATCGAGATGAAGTATTTTGCACACTATGCTTGAAAAATTGCTCTTTTCAAGCATGACGGGACATTCATACAAGACGGGCATGGTCATGTTTTCGATGCAACACTCGGGTGCGACGTTGCAGAACATAGCTATCTTGTCGCGCACGTCCTTGGGCAGGGGCGCGTCTACGCGCGGAATGATGATGTCCGGGGTTATGCCCATTCCCTGCAATTCCTTGACGGAATGTTGGGTGGGTTTGGATTTGAACTCTTCCGAGCCCGAAATATAGGGCACGAGCGTTACGTGTATAAAACAGCAGTTCTCCCTGCCGATCTCGCGCGAAATCTGCCTTATCGCCTCTATAAAGGGCTGGCTTTCGATATCGCCGATAGTGCCGCCTATTTCCGTAATTACCACGTCCGCGCCCGTGGTTTTGCCGACGCTGTATATAAACGACTTTATTTCGTTGGTGATATGCGGAATTATCTGGACGGTCTGCCCGAGATAGTCGCCGTTGCGCTCCTTATTGAGGACGTTCCAATACACCTTGCCCGTGGTAAGGTTGGAATACTTATTCAAATTTTCGTCTATGAAACGCTCGTAATGGCCGAGGTCGAGGTCGGTTTCGGCGCCGTCGTCGGTCACGAAAACCTCGCCGTGCTGATAGGGGCTCATCGTTCCGGGGTCGATGTTGATATAGGGGTCAAGCTTCTGCGAAGCCACCTTATATCCCCTGCATTTTAAAAGTCTGCCGAGCGACGCCGCAGTAATGCCCTTGCCGAGTCCGGAAACCACTCCGCCCGTTACGAAAATGTACTTTGTCATAAGTTATTCCTCTGTTCTAAATTTCGTATATTGTAGCACAAAGGCGGCACAAAATCAAGAATTATGCCGCCTAAAAATCAAATAATCAAAGATCTATTTCACCGATAAACGCAAGGGTTGCTCCGCCCGTCATCATGACGCGCTCGTCGGTGTAGGTAATTTTAAGGTCGCCGCCGAGAAGGCTTACGGTGACTTCTTTACCCTTATCGCAAAGCCCGTTGAGACAAGCCGCCACCACCGCCGCGCACGCGCCCGTGCCGCAGGCGAGAGTTTCACCGCTGCCGCGCTCCCATACCCTCATTCTCAAATGGTTTTTGCCTATAAGACGGATAAATTCGGTATTAACCCTGTCGGGGAAAGCGGGATGGTTTTCAAATTCGGGTCCTATTTTATTTATGTCTATCCTGTAAGGGTCGCAAAATACCACGCAGTGCGGGTTGCCCATCGAAACGAGGGTGACGCCGTATTCCTGCCCGTCCACGGTAAGGGGGGCGTTTATCACCGTATCGCCGTCGAAAGTCGAGGGGATTTCGCTTCCCTTTAAAATCGCCGCGCCCATATCCACCGTTGCGGAGCTTACTTTGCCGCTTGCGTCGACGAAGAGTTCGAGCGTTTTTATGCCCGAAAGCGTTTCCACCGAACAGATATTGCCCTTGACGTAGCCCAAATCGTGGGCGAGTTTGGCAAGGCACCTTACGCCGTTGCCGCACATCTTGCCCTCCGACCCGTCGTGGTTGAACATGCGCATTTTGCAATCCGCAACTTCGGAGGGGCAAAGGAGAATTATTCCGTCGCCGCCTATGGAAAAATGCCTGTCCGAAAGCCTTTTGGAAAGCTCGCCCGGATTTTCAAGCTCCTCTTTCATGCAGTCGAAATATATATAATCGTTGCCGATGCCGTGCATTTTATAAAATCTCATAAAATTACCCGTAAACTTTTCTTATATTATAAACCATTCGGCTTATTATTGCAAACGTTTAAAGAGCGGATTTTTGAGGTTGACTTTAAAATAGCGCCGCGCGCTTTATTTAAGCGCGCGGCGCACATAACTTTTACGTAAAAATTTTATTCTGCGGAAATTTTCACCCTGTTGCCCACAACTTCATACTTAAAGCCCGCGGGCGGCCAGCCTATGTTGTAATACGATTTTTCCCCGTTTTCAAAAGCCACATAAGAGGCGACGTCAAACCGCAGTATTCCGCTCTCCTCCGAAAACATCGCCTGCGGAATTATGATTTTACATGAATATGCGTAGGTTACTTCCACAGTGCCGCCGCCGCAGACGATATCGGGGTCCTCATCGGGAATGTACCGCACCGTTAAAGCGTAATCGTCAAACGGAATATCTTCATAACCGTCAACGGGAATTCTGGCGATTATATAGACGCCGTCCGCCACTTCGCCGACGGGAACGGAATTAAAAGTTTTATCCGCGCCGACATCCAAACCGTGAAGGCTTACGGTTATATCCGAAATTTCAACTATATTTCCGCAAATTTCCGTCGCGGATGTATCGCCATCGTATTGCAAATCGAACTCATATTTATCTATGCCGTAAAATAAAGTAACTTCTACATTATCTATATCGTATTCATTTGTTTCAAAACAATATGCGCAGCGATAATGCGACGGCGGGACGGGATCGCTCGCCTCCCCATCGGCATATTTATATGAAATATATCCTCCCGAAACCGAGCCGTCCGTAATAGTTATATCGGGCGGAACTACGATGTTTTTCGGCGGCTCCTCAGAGTCGCCCGCTAAATACAGAGCGGTAGGCACGGCAACCGCGCACAAAACGACTGCGGACATGGCAACCGCCGCAACTGACTTTACATGCGGAAAGGATAGAAAACTTGCGGCTTTTTCATTTGATAATTCCGTACGAATATTGTTCAACAGGCGGAATTTAGCCGCCTCGTTTAAAAACAAACCGTCGAAAGTATTTTTATAAATGTTCATTACAAATCCTCCTGCAAATATTTTTTCAATAAAATTCTTGCGCGCTCTAACCGCTTACGCACGGCGGCGTCGCTTTTTCTGACTATTTCAGCAACCTCTTTCGACGAATATCCGACGTAATAAGTTAGATAAACTATTTCCCTGTCAAGGGGCGAAAGTTTTGAGAGTTCGTCAAAAAGCCCTTCCGAACCGCTGTAAATATTTACCGACAATCCGTCGTCATAGGGGGCGGCTGAAATTTTTTTACGCTTTTTAAGTAAGTTGATGCTTTTATTGACCGTAACTTTTGACAGCCAGCCCTTGACTTTATCCTCCTTGGGCGGGCTTTTTATAAACGCCATGAGGACCTCCTGCACGATATCCTCGGCGTCGGCGACGCTGCGCACATAGTGCAAAGACAGGCGGTACACATAATCGCCGTACCGTTCTATTACGGTTTTAATATAACTATCGTCTACCGCCATTGTGCCTCCCCTTTAAAATTCTTTTTCTAATAAGACAATTTGCGCCGCCGTTTTGTGACGCGGAATTTCAAAAATCACGAAAAAAATTTTTGTCATAACCATGATATATAATGCGCCGCGCGCTTTATTTAAGCGCGCGGCGCATTATTTTAAAGCCAATAAATACTAATTGTCCGTATACATCCGCTTGTAAGGGTTCGCCTTATCGGGCGTTAAAATAAAGAAATTGCCGTCAAGAAGTTTTTCCGCATCGTATTCTTTGAAGTAAGTGCAATAATCTTTGACGATTGCCGAAAGTTCGGGGATATCCGCGCCTTTGGCGCACTCCGCATGCACCTGTTTGGGCAGACGGTGGGGCAATTTATCGCACCTCATATACATAACTCCGCCGTGCATGCCCGTGCCGCAGAAGTTGTGCATTATGGGAAGGCCGTCGTCGTTCTGACCGAGCACGACGATAATGCCGCCCGCCTGATATTCGCCGAGGAAAGAACCCGCCCTTCCGCCTATGACTATCACGGGTTTTAAATCCTCGTAAGCCTTCATGTGAATACCCGCGCGGTAGCCCGTGTTGCCCCTGACGTATATCTTGCCGCCGCGCATGGCGTAGCCCGTGGCGTCGCCCGCGTTGCCGTAAATTATTATCTTTCCGCCGTTCATGGTATCGCCCGTGGCGTCCTGCGCGTTGCCGTTCACCGTGACTTCGCAGCCGTTGAGATAGGCGCCCAGCGCATTGCCGGGAGTACCGTTGATAACTATATTCTTTCCCGACAGCCCCGCCGCAACGTACCTTTGACCGATTATTCCGTTTATCACTATTTCTTTTTCGGAAGTTTCGCGTATTCTGCGGTTGAGCGTCTGAAAGCTCATGTTTTCATCCAAATTGATAACCATATTCTGCCCCGATTGCGGTTTCCGCAAACCGACTTAAACCTTTTTTGCGAGTTTTGCCTTTCTCGTTTCGCCGTCGAACGCCAAAAGCTGAGGTTTTTGCAAAAGAAGCTCTTTATCCACCGAAGAGAGGGGAACCGCGCCGCGGATAAGCGACGTATAAATACCCGCGCGTTTGATGTCGTTTATAAGAATGAACCCCGCAAGCTTATCGCCCTTTATGAACAGTTTTTTATATGTTGCAGGGGTGATTTCTTCAATGCACTCCCCCTCGTAATTGCCCGCAGACAGAACGTGCCAACCGAAAAAGCCTATCGCGTTCATGGGTATTCCGTTCATAAACGACGAAACTCCGCCCGCCATATTCACGCCCGCGCACTTGCCCTGAAAATATGCGTTCGGCAACAAGGCAAGTATGCGCTTCCCGTCTATCGTAAGGTCGTACCCCTCCGCGCAGTCGCCTGCGGCATAGATATCGGGAAGGGAAGTTTTGCATTTTGCGTCAATTACTATTCCTCGGTTTACCTCGCCGCCTGCCGCCTTCACAAGTTCCGTATTCGGGCGCACGCCCGCCGCCATGACGAGTATATCGAAACCGACTTTCTTCCCGCTCTTCAACGCGGCGGTATTTTGAGTAAACGACAGGGCACAGTCGTTGAGAATAAAGCTTATACCCTTCTCTTCAAGGAATTTTTGCATCATCCGCGCGCCCTCGCCGTCGAGAACGGACGGAAGTATTCTGTCGGCAAGATCGACGACGGTGACGCTGCCCGCCCTGCCGAGGATGCCCTCCGCGCATTTAAGACCTATAAGCCCCGCGCCCACGATAAGCACGCGCGAAGCGGGCTTTACCGCGTTTTCCAATGCTTCCATGTCGTCGTAAGTCATGAACGTAAACTTATTTTTTACGCCGTCCAACCCCTCTGCGGGAGGGATAAAGGGACGGGAACCCGTAGCTATCAGAAGTTTTTTGTATTCCACGCGCTTGCCGCTTGCCAACGCGACTGTTTTTGACTGCGCGTCGATTTTAACCGCCCTTTCGCCGAGCAAGGTTTTGACCTTATTCTTTTCATAAAAATCACGCGGGCGGTAATCGAGCTTATCCTTGCCTATCGCGCCGAGGAGATAATATGAAATTAACGGTCTGCCGTAGCAATGCTGTTTTTCCGAAGAAATCAACGTTATTCCGCCGTCTTGATCCTCGGAACGTATTCCCTCTATACACGCAACAGCCGCCGTGCCGTTGCCGATTATTACATATTCCATAAAATCACCTTCATTCGGGGCAAGAAATTCCGTAAAATTTACCTTTCTTCATATACGATTGCGTTGTTGGGACAATTTTTTACGCAATTGGGTTCACCGATGATATTATCCGTGCACAGCATACACTTTTGCGCCGCTTTGCCGTCAGGGGCGGGCATTATCGCGCCGAACGGGCAGACGAGAACGCAGGTGTAGCACCCCACGCATTTGGTTTTATCGATAACGACCATACCCTCGTCCGTCTTGGAAAGCGCGCCCGCTATACAGCTTTGCACGCATATGGCGCCCGTACAGTGGCGGCAATTTACGGCAAAGTGAACGGCGGAACCGTCGTCGCCCTCAACCTGTATGCGCGGAATAAATTCCGTGCCAACCCTGCCCTTTATCTTGAACATGCCGTCGAGTCCCGAATTTGCATACGCACATTCCCACTCGCACAGATGACAGCCGAGGCACCAATCTTCGTTTACATAAATGCGTTTCATAAATAAATTTCCTCACGCAAAGTTTAGCATTGATAATTTATTCACGGCGAATTTCGCCTCGTGCGGCTGCTATTTGCCGTGATTTCAGCGGCTCTGCCGCTCTTACATTTCTATATACGCGTCGCGCTCTGCACCGACGGATACATATTTTATTTTACAGCCGCAAAGCTTTTCAAGAAGAAGAATGTATTCAAGCGCCTCTTTGGGTAAATTTTCACGCTTTCTGCAATGGGAAATATCGCAATTCCAACCCTTTACCTTTTCAAACACGGGCTTGCACTCGTCTAAAACGTCGGTGAAAGGGAAGTCGTCTATGATTTTTCCGTTAAGTTCATAGTGAGTACAAATTTCAATTTCTTCATAGCTGTCCAAAACGTCCAATTTTGTAAGGGCGATTGCATCCGCGCCCTGACAGCGTATGCCGTAACGCGAGGCGACCGCGTCAAAGGGACCTACCCTTCTGGGTCTGCCCGTAGCCGCGCCGTATTCGCCGCCGAGCTCACGGAGCTTTTCAGCCTTTTCGCCGAAATATTCGCACGTAAAAGGTCCTGCGCCCACACAGCTTGAATAAGCCTTCATTATTCCCACGGAGTTTGTAAGTTTTAAGTTAGGCACGCCCGCGCCTATGGGCGCATAAGCCGCAATCGTAGACGACGAAGAAGTATAGGGCACTATGCCGTAATCGATATCGCGGAGGGCGCCGAGCTGGGCTTCGAACATTATGTTCTTGCCCTCCCCATTCGCCTTGTTAAGATAAAGTCCCGTATCCGTAACGTACTTCGCAAGGGGCTTGCCGTATGTTTCGAAGTATTCAATCATATCTTCAACTTTGACGGGCTCAAAGCCGTACGCCTTAATCGTCATATTTTTCCAAGCGACGATATCGGGAAGCCTTTTGTAGAGAAGTTCGGGATTTAAAAGCTCGCCCATGCGGAACGCCTTTTTCATATACTTATCGGCATAGACTGGCGCAATACCGCGGCGGGTGGAACCGTAAGGCTTGCCCGTCGCCTTGGTGAGCCTGTCCTCCTCCATTATATCCTGCAAGACGTTGTAAGGCATGGTTATTATAGCCTTATCGCTTATTTTCAGGTTGGCGGGGGAAATTTCTATACCGCCCTCGCGCAGTTTCTCAATCTCTCCGCAAAGGTGCTTTAAGTCTATGACCATTCCGCAGCCCATGACGTTTACGACTCGCTCCCGAAGTATGCCGGAAGGAAGCAGGTTTAAAATAAACTTGCCCTTTTCATTGATGACGGTGTGTCCCGCATTGTTGCCGCCCTGATAGCGGCAAACTATGTCGAACTTTTCAGAGAGAAGGTCAACCATTCTCCCTTTGCCTTCATCGCCCCAGTTGATTCCACAGATACTTGTCAACATTTTTCTTGTTCCTTATAAAAATTATTTATTAAAGCCCGCCGCTCTCAAAAGCGGACCTTGATTACATATTATAGTTATTTATTGTTGCTAAAACGAACCGTTGCCGCAGCGCGGCAAAGTTATTTAAAGCCCGACGAAAGCGGAAATGCAAGCAAGACGAGGCGAACGGGCGCCGTCCCGAAAATTTTGCCCTCTGCATAGATGCGAGCAGTACGCGAAGCGCGAGGATAACCCGAAGGAGTTTACACTGATGTAAATGACCGAGGCGGCGCGGAGTTCAACAAAGCATTGCGCCGCAGATATGCTTTCGTTCCTACTCTCCCGCATGGCGTATGCCGAGTATCCTCAACTCCGTTTCGTTCAGTCCTACGCCGCGGAGCATAAGGCGGTTGCCCTTTAACGCCTCTATTGAGTTTATACCCATGCCGCCCATCATCTCCTGAATTTCATGGCTCCAAGCGGTGACGAGGTTTACAAGGCGCTTATAGCCGATATCGGGGTTCAGACGTTTTACAAGGTCGTCGCGCTGGGTGGCTATGCCCCAATTGCATTTGCCCGTATGACAGCTTCTGCAAAGGTGACAGCCGAGCGCAAGCAGAGCCGCCGTTCCTATATAGCAGGCGTCCGCACCGAGAGCGATCGCCTTAACGACGTCCGCGCTTGAATGGATAGAACCCGCAACTACAACCGAAACGTTTTCGCGAATACCCTCCTGACGGAGACGTTCGTCCACCTGTGCAAGCGCAAGCTCTATGGGAATACCGACGTTGTCGCGTATTCTCGTGGGAGCGGCGCCCGTGCCCCCGCGGAAGCCGTCTATCGCAATGATATCCGCACCCGAACGGGCTATACCCGAAGCTATTGCCGCAACGTTGTGCACGGCGGCAACCTTTACTATAATGGGTTTTGTATAGGCCGTTGCCTCTTTTAAGGTATAAATAAGCTGCCTTAAATCTTCTATCGAATAGATATCGTGGTGGGGCGCGGGAGAAATAGCGTCCACCCCTTTGGGAATCATACGCGTTTTTGAAACCTCGTCGGAAATTTTCATTCCGGGAAGGTGCCCGCCTATGCCGGGCTTTGCGCCCTGACCCATCTTAATTTCTATGGCGGCGGCCGCGGCAAGATAGTCGGCATGGACGCCGAACCTGCCCGAAGCCACCTGCACTATCGTATTTTTGCTGTATTTATAGAAGTCGCGGTGCAGTCCGCCCTCGCCCGTGTTGTAATATATGCCCAACTCCTCGGCGGCGCGAGCAAGCGCTTCGTGCGCATTATAGGATATGGAGCCGTAGCTCATCGCAGAAAACATTACGGGCACTTTAAGTTTTAACTGCGGGGGAAGATTATCCACAAGTTTGCCCGAGATATCGCGCTTCATCTCAACGTTCTTTTTACCGAGAAAAACCTGCGTTTCCATAGGTTCGCGCAAGGGGTCTATGGGCGGATTTGTGACCTGTGAAGCATTGACGAGAATTTTATTGAAATACACGGGGTAATCGTTGGGATTGCCCATGGACGACAGAAGCACCCCGCCCGAATTTGCCTGACGGTATACCTCGTTCATGGTCTGGACCGACCAGTTGCCGTTCAACCTGTAAGTATCTTCGCTTTTTACGATTTTTAATGCGTGCGTAGGGCAGAGGCACACGCAACGGTGACAGTTTACGCACTTGGTGGAATCGGCAATCACTTTGCCGAGATCTTTGTCGAATTTATGAACCTCGTTAGAGCACTGTCTTTCGCATACTCGGCAACCAATGCAGAGGTTGGGGTCTCTGACCACCTCGTATTCGGCGGGAATGAACGTATCCATTACAACGCACCTCCCTCTTTAAGCGTATATATAACGGGTTGACCGCCTGCGGGCGCAAATATTTTGTCAACTTCGGGTTCTATAACGCGAATACCGCACTCCTCGGAGGAAACGTACGCAAGGTCGCCCTTTTCCGCGCAGACCATGGAACGCAGCTTCAATCTGTCGTTCAAAGCCATTATTCCGCCGTTGAAGCCGAAAATAATGGAGAAAGGTCCCGTTACAAGGAGCGAGGGAAAAGCCTTTCTCAAAAAGGTTTCAACCCGTCTGTCCTCTTCGCTCTTTTCTTCAATAGTGGACCAGAAGGAAGCCGAAATGACCTTTGCAACCTCCTGCAAAGTCAGCTTTTTAACGCGGAGAAGATAATCTATTATGTAAGTGATGACCTCGGTATCTGTCTGCAACGAACACTTATAGCCGAACATCTCTATATAGCGCCTGTTCGCGTCGTAGGAGGAAATTTCTCCGTTGTGCACTATGGAATAATCCAAAAGCCCGAAGGGGTGCGCGCCGCCCCACCAACCGGGGGTATTTGTGGGATATCTGCCGTGTCCCGTCCAGGCATAGCCCGCGTATTCTTCGTCCAGAAGGTAGAATTTGCCTATATCTTCGGGATAGCCTACGCCCTTGAATATACCCATATCTTTGCCGCTGGAAAATACGAACGCGCCCTTTATTTCCGCGTTTATCTTGTTGACGCAGCGCACGACGTACTGCTCCTCGTCCATCAAAGAATTTGCAAGCCTTTTGGACAGCGGGTATAAAAAGTAGCGGTATATAAGGGGTTCGTTGGTGATTTTTTTAATCTTCCTCGTCTTCATCTCCGAGGAATAGACTACCTCGAAATGCTGTATAAGGAAATCTTCCGTCTCTTTTTTGCTTTGAAAATCCGTATAAAAAAGATGGAAAGCATAATATTCCTTATAGTCGGGATATATTCCGTAGCCTGCAAAACCGCCGCCGAGACCGTTTGACCTGTCATGCATGGTGGCGATGGAACGTATGATTTTATCGCCCGTCATCTTCTTGCCGCTTCTGTCTATCATGGCGCTTACGGCACAGCCCGACGGTATTCTCACCTCCCCTTCAAGGGGAGCGTTTTTCAGATTTAAATCGTTGACGAACATAAAACAACCTTTTGCCTGTAAATATAAGATTAAAACCGTCTTAAAAATACATGGATATTATAATAAATCTGCCGCATTTAGTCAAGCGTTAATTTATTGCCGAAAGAATATATACCGCGTTTATTGCCTTTCAATCTCGTGATACATACTATAAGTTATAATTATACAATTGACCGCAACGGAAAGGGTTGCGACCCCCGCAAACCGCTTATTATTTTATAATTATCGAAAAATTACAATGTAAAAGCCGCGCGCGGTCAACTGCGCGCGGCTGTGTTTAAAAGACGTATATCCGATTATTCCACGGGGGTATCCTGTTTGCCCGCGATTGCGCAAAGGTATGATATAAGTCCTTTTCTGTCGTCCGTTTCACATTCGAACACTATGGTCTGCCCTGCGTGCATCATCGTTTCACCGTCGGGAACCATCTCGCTGCCGTCAGTATTAACGATTGCAACCACAAGCCCGTTGGTGGGCCATATTACCGTGCGTACCGCTTTCCCGTCCGCCTTGGAATCGGGCTTGATGACGACGCGCACACGCTCCTTTTTAACCTTTTCATACAATTTTTCTTCCTTGATGTACAAATCAAGACATTTTTCATAAATGGGTTCGGTTCTGAACGCAAGCCCTATCAGATAGCCTATGGTTATGCCTATCAGCGCGGGCAGGAAATTCGCAAATTGCCCCGTAAGTTCAAATACCATAACGATCCCCGTAATGGGCGCTTTGACGACGCAGGTGAAGAACGCCGCCATACATATCATTACGAGATAGTCGCTTAAATCCGCGCTCATGCCCGCGTTTTGAAACGTTACCGAAAGAATTGCGCCCAGCCCCGCGCCTATCGCAAGCATGGGGATAAATACGCCGCAGGGCACGCCGCAGCCCATCGCGATAACGGCGGTTATAAAGCGCATCAAGACTATTATTATCAGGCTGACCAAAAGCCCAAGGCCGAAAATGCGTTCTATATCAATTTCGCCCGTGCCTCCCGTTGCAAGTTTTTCTATAAAGGCTGAACCGCCGCCCATGGCATAGACGGTTATAAGCCCGAACGCACCCGCAATTACAAACGGAACGACGTATTTGCCCACGCCTTTGAAGAACGTTATGCGCCTGAACAGCTTTTTCACCTCAAACATAAGGTAATAGAACCCCACGCCCGCAAGCGAAGTTATAAGCGCCGCAAGCGCCACCCAAAGGCAGTCCGTAATTTCAAATTCACAAAAAACAAAGTTTGAAAAGGCAAAGCCGACGCCGTAACCGAGCAGCGGACGGATTGCGTTGCGCGTGAACAGAGCCGTTATTACGCTTATCGCCGCGCAAATGAACACCTGCGGGGAAAAGGAGCGGAAAGCTTCTTCCAAGGCAAACACCATGCCCGTAACGGGGGCGTTGAACGCGGCGGCAAGTCCCGCGCTGGCTCCGCCCGCTATCTGCAATCTTCTTACCATCTGGTTGCGCTTTAAAAGCGTGCCTACCGCACTGCCCGCGCACCCGCCGATTTCAAGCGAGGGGCCTTCCGCACCCGCCGAAAGCCCCATAAATACGCACGCGAGCGAGGCGGCGAACATTGAACACATAGTAACGTACCACTTAAAGCGGATTATTCCGCGCGCCGCGCCCTCTATCTGCGGTATGCCGCTGCCGCGGATCATGGGAACGAACCTTACAAACGTGCCTATAACTATCCCGCCCGCGGCAAGCCCGACAAAAAGCAGGGGCACGAAAGCGGGATTATCCCGCACCGAAACGTAAAGTTCCACCGAAGTCTGCTCGCCGATGTGCGCAAGTATATTATAGAACGTCACCACAACGCCCGCAAAAAGTCCCGTAAGAATACTTAAAACGACCATATTCAAGGCTGTTTCGCCGAACAGTTTTAAATATTTTTTAAATCCGAATTTCATCTTTACCATTATATAGTTTTGGGAAAAATTTGTAAACTTATTATATCTGAGGAACAAGCATTTTCACACAGACGTAACATTCCGACGCGAAAAGTCCGTCCGCCCGAAGGCAAACGAACTTTCCAAGTATCTATGAGAGAGCGGTGTGTGTAAATTAATGTTCAGCCGCGGGGCTTTAAAAACCGTCACCCCTCTTCTGCGGCTTCGTTTGTGAGAGCGTCGGCGCCCGTTTCGGCAGTGCGTACCCTCATAACGTTTTCTATGCCCGAAACAAATATCTTGCCTGCGCCGACCTTGCCGTCGTTCAGAACCTTCTGCGCTACCGCAACGACAAGCTTAGGGTCAACGGTAGAGACGACAATCTCGACCTGTATCTTGGGAATGAGGTGCATAGTGGTTTTAACGCCGCGGTACTGCCCCGTCTTGCCGCTCTGCACGCCGCAGCCCATGACGTTGGAAACGGTCATGCCCGTAACTCCTATCTGAGCCATTGCGTCCTTGAGCGTCAAAAACTTATCCTGCCCCGTAATGATAGTAACTTTTGTATATTTTGCCTCGGAGGGGACAAGCTCCATCTCGGCAGGCGCTATGCCGTCCAGGTTTACAGGCGAACCTTCGCCGTCATACGAAGGCACCGTAGGCAAAAAGTCCGCATATGCCGAAGTAAGACCGTGTTCGTTAATATCGAGGCCCGAAACTTCCTCTTCGGCGGAGCAGCGCAAGCCGTTCCACTTGTTCTCTTTTGCGATTTTGACAGCCGCAACGGGACCGCACTTGAACTTTGCCATAACGGGCACATATTTGATGCAGTAAAAGACAATCAGCATCCACGCTACCGTCCAGGCGAGTATAGCCGCTATTCCCGTAAACTGCGTAAGAAGCTGCCAACCGTTTCCGCAATAGAAAAGTCCCGTATCCGTTGCAAATAATCCGCTTGCAAGCGTTCCCCATATACCGTTAACGAAGTGAACTGCTATCGCACCGACGGGATCGTCTATGTGAAGCTTTTGGTCGAGAACCTCGCATGCGACAACGACGAGTATGCCCGAAACAATGCCTATGATTGCCGCGCCGAGCGCGTCAACTATGTAACAGGGAGCCGTTATAGCCACAAGCCCCGCAAGCGAAGCGTTCAGGCACATGCCTACGTCAGGCTTTTTGTTTTTTATCCAGGTAAACACCATCGCGGAGACGGTGGCAAGGGCGGGAGCTATGGTTGTTGTAAGGAAGATATGCGCAAGCTCTTCCCCGTCGGCGGCAGCCGCGCCGTTGAAGCCGTACCAGCCGAACCAGAGAATGAACACGCCGAGCGCGCCGAGCGTTAACGAGTGCCCCTGTATTGCGTTTACCTTAGTTACCTTCCCGTTTTCGTCGCGGTCGTATTTGCCAATGCGCGCGCCGAGGAATATTGCGCCGATAAGCGCCGCACAGCCGCCGACCGTATGAATTGCCGCGGAGCCCGCGAAATCTATGAAGTTGGGCAACAGTCCGCCCGTAAGTTCTTCAAGGTTGGCAAGCCAGCCGTTGCCCCAAATCCAGCCCGCTTCCACGGGATATACCACAAGGGAAATGAGCGCGGAATAAATACAGTAGGAAATAAATCTCGTTCTTTCAGCCATGGCGCCCGAAACTATCGTTGCCGCGGTGGCGCAGAACACAAGGTTGAATACGAAGTTTGAAGCTTCGCCGCCCGTTACAAACCCTTCGAAGTCGGTGAAAAGCCCCATGTTGGGAATACCTATGAAGTAACCCGCCGCCTCCTGCCCGACCAGAAGAGTATAGCCGAGAAGCATAAATACCACCGTACCTATGCAGAAGTCCATAAGGTTCTTCATAATGATGTTGCCTGCATTCTTTGCGCGGGTGAAGCCCGATTCCACCATGGCGAAGCCGCATTGCATAAAGAACACGAGCGCCGCGCCGATCAGAAACCAAACGCCGAATACAAAACCGCTTGATGTGCTTTCTACAAGCTGTACAATTACGTCGTCTAACATAAAACGCCTCCAAAATTTTAATTACATAGGGAACGGCGGCACGGACAGCCTTAATAAAACGCACCCGTACACGGAAATCCCAAAAAAATATAAATTTTAAAAACGCGTTTTTATGAACACTCCTTGCACCCTCTTAGGTTCAGGGGTGATGCGGGCTTCGGAATAACGAAGCATAAATTTTTACGAAAAACCTGACTTTTTAGCCTGTGATTTCCCGTTTTTTGGCGGCTTTGCCGCCCTGCCCGCAATCATAAAATGCACATATAATCGCGGGCATGCCGGCCGCCGTGGTCGCCGTAACGGCAAATGGAATATTTTCTTATTTTACGCTGTACAGCAAATCGAAGTACGAAGGATAAGGCCAATAGTCGGAAGATGTCAAAGTCTCCATTTCGTCTACAAACTTTCTCAATTCATCCATATCGGGAATTATGACGTGAGCCATGGACTGCGACGCGGGAAGGACGTCCTCCTTATCTATTGCCGCGAGGTCGCTTTCAAGCTTGGCAAGCGCCGCGCTTGCCTCGTCGTTCAATGTCGCAAGCCTTTCTATAAGCCCCTTTTCGGTTGCAAAAGGAATTTTATCGCAAACCGCCATCTTTGCCGCAACGTTCTGGCAGAGGTCGGCGACGAAATCGGAAACGGCGGGGATTACGTCCCTCTTTGCCATCTCTATCATGGTAAGCGCTTCGATATTAATTATTTTAATGTAGTTTTCAAGACTGATATCCGCCCTTGCAATAGCTTCCGCCTTGGTATATACGCCCTGATTAACATAGACGTCTATGTTCTTTTCCTCATAACATACGGGCACTGCGTCGGCGGTGTTCTTATTATTTAAAAGTCCGCGCCTTGCGGCTTCGGGTTCCCATTCGGGGCCGTAGCCGTCGAGGTTGAAGATTATGCGGTAGTGCGCTTTAAGCTCTCTTTCGACAACGGCGTTTGCGGCCGATTCAAGATCTGCGGCGCCTTCAAGTTCGTCGGCAAACTTTTCAAAGGAGTCCGCAACGATGGTGTTGAGGCAGATGTTGGGGTCTGCGACGTTGAATTGCGAACCCAACATTCTGAATTCGAATTTATTGCCCGTGAACGCAAAGGGCGAAGTCCTGTTTCTGTCCGTAGCGTCCTTGGGGAAAATGGGCGATTCGGGCACGCCTATACTGCCCTTTGCCGCCTTGCCCGGAACATAGTCCTTGCCGTTGACAATACTGTCGACAAGCGCGCCGAGCTGATCACCGAGATAGACGGAAATAATCGCGGGGGGCGCTTCGTTAGCGCCCAGACGGTGGTCGTTGCCCGCGGAAGCGACGGAAGCCCTTAAAATGCCCTGATATTCGTCCACCGCCCTGATGACAGCCGCGAGAACGAGCTTGAATAAAGTGTTCTTTTCGGGCGTTTTGCCGGGGTCGAGAAGATTTAGCCCCGTATCCGTGGACATCGACCAGTTGTTATGTTTGCCGCTGCCGTTTATGCCGCGGAAGGGCTTTTCATGCAACAGGCACACAAGGTGATGCTTCTGCGCAACCTTCTTCATGATCTCCATGGTGAGCATATTCTCGTCTACGGCAACGTTCGTGGTTGCGAACACGGGAGCCATTTCATGCTGCGCGGGAGCGACCTCGTTATGCTTGGTCTTTGAGGGAATACCGTACTTCCACAGCTCCTCGTCCAGATCGTGCATATAATCGACTATTCTCGTCTTTAATGTTCCGAAGTAGTGGTCTTCGAGTTCCTGACCGCGCGTTACGGGTGCGCCGAAAAGCGTTCTGCCCGTAAGCTGTAAATCCTTTCTCTTTAAGTACTCCTCTTCGGCGACGAGGAAATATTCCTGTTCGGGGCCTACGGTCGTAGCGACCTTTTTACATTCTATGCCGAAGAGCTTCAATATCCTCTTTGCCTGTTTATCGAGGGCGGTCATGGAACGGAGCAGGGGCGCCTTTTTATCCAAAGTTTCGCCCGTATAGGAAACGAATATAGTGGGAATATAGAGAGTTCCTTCCTTTACAAACGCGGGCGACGTGGGATCCCACGCGGTATAGCCGCGCGCCATATAAGTTGCACGGGAACCACCCGAAGGGAAACTTGACGCGTCGGGCTCTCCGACGATAAGGCTTTTACCCGTAAGACGCATTATAACTTTGTCGCCCTCGGGTTCTATAAAGCTGTCGTGCTTTTCCGCCGTAAGGCCCGTAAGGGGCTGGAACCAGTGCGTATAGTGAGTAGCGCCCTTGGATACCGCCCACTTTTTCATAGCGGAAGCGACTGCGCCTGCTATTGAAATGTCAAGCTGTTTACCTGAATCGATTGTCGCCCTTAAAGCTTTATAGACTTCGCCGGGCAGGGTCTCTTTTTGAACGGAATCGTTAAAAACGTTTTCGCCGAACATCGCAGGAAGGTTCATGTGTAATTCTCCTTAATTTTATAAAATATTTCAGCGGCTCTCTCACAGCGCGCCAATGATTTGTTTTGCGGCAGCAATCGTTGCGAAACCGCCGTAAATCGATTACATTTAGATTATATGATAATCGGGTGAAATAGTCAAACTAAATTCGGCAGGTTGAAGTTATCAGGTTTTTATGTTAAATATAAGCTGAACTTATAGATAATTAAAATTAAGTTTGTACTGAACGAAAAATGTAAAATTGTGACAAAATACTAAAATTTCAGGTATACAAAATGGCGCGCAGTGCAAAAAATGCACTCCGCGCCATTCAATTATTATCGTCCTTATCCCCTCTGTCCTCAAAATTTGCGGGTTTTATAAGGTGCGAATTTTTTATATCGTTACGCATCTGGGAAGGTTCTTCGGCAACGATTCCGCGCTGCAACTTGTCGTAACCGTGTTTTTTACGGATTTCGTCCACGCATTTTTCCACTGCCTCAAGCTTTTTGTAATTACCGCACGCCTCGTCCATAGTCACCTGCGAAAGCCCGTTATCGAAGCCCGAAACGGTAACGCCAAGGGCGCGCACCTTAAAGGGCTGTTTTACGTTGGTTTTGAAAAGTTCGAAGGCGTGGCGGGCAATCTCGCTGCAAAGCGCGGTATGTCTGACCTTTTTCTGCACAGAAAAATCGCTTAAATCGGCATACCGCACCCAGATATGGACGGTATCCGCAAGCCCCTGCCCGCACTCACGGAGGCGCGCAGCAACGCTTTCCGCCAGCACATATATAAGTCTTTCCGCGCGTTGCAAACTCGTCACGTCCTCCGCATATGTGCAGGAGTTGCCTATGGATTTATACTCCCGCTTTTCGTCCATGTGTTTTACATCGTCGTCGTCCTCGCCGCGGGCATAGCGCAAAAGCGTTTCGCCGGATTTACCGAATTCCTTTTTTATTTTTTCGTCATCGGCGGCGGCAAGCTTGCCTATGGTGGAAAAACCCATGCCGTACAGCTTTTCGCGTGTGGCTTTGCCGACGAACAACAAATCTTCTACGGGCAGACCGTTCACAACCGATTTATAATTTAATTTGGAAATTACGGACGTTCCGTCCGGTTTTTTTAAATCGGAGCCGAGTTTTGCAAAGGCTTTATTGAAAGAAACTCCGCAGGATATGGTTAAACCAAGCTCGTTACGGACTGTATCCCTTAAAAAATCGCCCAAAAAACGCAGATATTCGTCCGTAAAATACTGCGCTCCGTCCTTTTCAATATATTTATTTTTGTATTGAGGAAAAATAAGCGTAGAATGTGTTACGTCCAGCCAACATTCGTCTATGCCGTAACTTTCAATAAGATCTGTATAGCGCGCATAAATCGCCTTTACCAGCCGCGAATACTTCATGTATTCGTCAAACCGAGGGGAAACGATTACTATTTCGGGACATTTACGCCGTGCCTGCCACACCGTATCGCCCGTTTTTACGCCGAATTTTTTAGCCTCTTCGCTCTTTGCGAGCACAATGCCGCGGCGCTCTTCCCTGTTGCCGCAGACGGCGACGGGCATGCCGGTAAGCTCGGGACGGAGTCTTCGCTCTACCGAGGCATAGAAATTATTCAAATCGGCATGGATTATTATTCTTTCCATAAGCGTTCCGCTTAACCGTGTATCTTTTTTGCGTTATAAGAAGTCCCGCCCGCCGCACGTCAACCTTCGGCGTTCCGCTTAACCGTGTATCTTTTGTGCGTTATAAGAAGTCCCGCCACGCCGCACGTCAACCCTCGACGTTCCGCTTTACCATATATCTTTTGTGCGTTATAAGAAGTCCCGCCCGCCGCACGTCAAACAAGGGCGTTCCGCTTAACCATATATCTTTTGTGCGTTATAAGAAGTCCCGCCACGCCGCACGTCAACCTTCGGCGTTCCGCTTAACCATGTATCTTTTTTACGTTATAAGAAGTCCCACCCCGCCGCACGTCAACCTTCGGCGTTCCGCTTAACCATATATCTTAATAGCGTTATATCTTAATAGCGTTATCGGCAACACCGCCCGTCATAAATCAAACATGGTATTAACTATATTTCTTTAAAGCCACGCTTAGTTACACGTCAGCCGCGCGATAAGGTCGTCCCATACTTCAAAGTATTCCCTGAAAGTTTTGGAACATACTTCGGCGTTTTCTATTACAATACCGTCGGCGCGAAGCCCCGTGAGGGCGAAGCTCATGGCCACGCGGTGGTCGCCGAAAGTTTCTATTGCCGCGGGCTTGGGCTGCGAGGGATAAATTTTCACCCCGTCGGCACGCTCCTCGCATTTTACGCCCATGGCGGCGAGGTTCTTTACGATTGCCGCAATCCTGTCGCATTCCTGCCTGCGTATATGCGCAACGTTGCAAATATCCGTAGGCTTTGAAAGATAGGGAGCAATGGCGGCAAGCGTCAACGCCTGATCCGAAAAGGCGTGCATATCCACGCTGCCGCCGTCAAAATTTTCAAGAAGCTTGATAAACTTATTATCGCCCTGCATGCTGTGGGGCAATACCCCTTTGACCGAAATATCCGTGCCGAGAATTTTATTAGCCGCATAAAAATAGCACGCGGCAGAATAATCGGGTTCTATATCGTACCTTTTTGCCGTGTAGCCGCCATGAACTATGTACGCGCCGTTCTCCTCCCGCACGTTCACGCCGAACGACCACATCATATCGAGAGTCATGTTGACATAGTCCAACCCGTGCCGCCCGACAGTATTGATTTTAACAGGCTTGTAAGCGCAGACGGCGGAAATTAAAAGAGCGGATAAAAATTGGCTGCTTTCGTTAATATCCACGGTGAGATTGCAATCGGGCGAAGCCGTGCCGTGAATAATGAAGGGGAACTTATTCTCCTCTTCCAAAAAGGTAAATCTTGCGCCGAGCGCACGCAAAGCGTTTATTAGGGGCGAGATGGGGCGCTTTTTCATCTGTTCCGAACAATTTACCGTATAACTTCCGTTCTGGAAAGCGAGAAAAGCGGGCAGAAAACGCGCCGCCGTGCCCGCGCTGCCGACGTTGATTTCACCCGCTTTGACGGGCAGCCTGCCCCCGCAACCTTCGATTTTTACGGTTGTACCGCTGACGGATACGCCTATGCCCAACGCTTTCACGCAGTCCAGAAAGGTTTTGCAGTCATCCGAAAACTGTACGCCGTAAAGTATGCTTTGACCGCGCGCTATCGCCGCAATTAAAAGGGCGCGCGCCGTGATTGACTTGGAGCCCGGCACCTGCACGACCGGCTTTTCGTCATTTGTTTTGCCGTATATATTTTTAACCTGATAATTCATAACGTTTTAAGTTCTATCCCGACGGCTCCGAATTTTTTCTCTTCTTCTTCCGTATAATATGCGTACATATCCGCATATGAGGCGTTTTGCAATTCCCCCGACGAATAGCCGCATTTATCAAGCGGCAAAGCGGAATAAAGCTCCTTAAAGCTGCCGTACTTATATATGGCGGCAACTTGCGCCGCTAAAATTTCCCCGCTTTCAATCTGCGTGAAAACTATTAAATCCCCCGCCGCTATTTTGCGGCGTTTTTCATCGTAAAGGCGCAACTCTATGCTCTTTTTGCCGCTTTTTATCCTTTCGAACGGAACGGGGCGCAACTTCATGCAATGCGTCATTTTCTTCTTCTCAAAATATCGCCCGCCTGCAAATTATAGGGGCATTTTACTTTATAAATCTCCTGCACAAGCTTGCAATCGTTCACTTGTTCGCCCGCGCTTGTATAAACCTCGCCGACCGTAAAAGATTTTCCGAAATTTTCGGTAGGGGAAAGCACTTCAAGCGCGTCGCCCGATTTAAACCTGCCGCGCATCTCCGCAAAAATATAGCCGTCCTCACAGCCGACTACGTTTGCTATATAGTCGCAGTCGCCCTTAGCCTGACTGTCGGTATAATTTACCGTATTTTCGTTCCCGCCCAAGGTATATGCCGTGGTATAGTCGCGGTGGGCGGCGGTGAGAAGCTCCCGCTCTACGATTTTGCCGAAGCCCCCGTCCATACAGCGGCGGTAGGCGTTTATGACGGTCGCAAGGTAATATTCGGACTTCATTCTGCCCTCTATTTTAAAGGAGCAGACCCCTGCGTCGGCCAATTTATCCAAATGGGCGCTCATGTTCAAATCCTTGGAATTCAAAATGAACGTACCGCGCCCGTCCTCTTCCATATCCATCCAGCCGCTGTCGGAAAGTTCGTCGCATTTGCGGATCTGATATTTCCATCTGCAAGCCTGAACGCACTCGCCGCGGTTGCTTTCGCGCCCCGATAAGTAGTTTGACAGCAGGCATCTACCCGAATATGAAATGCACATTGCGCCGTGCACAAAGGCTTCAAGTTCTATTTCGGGCACGAAGTCGTGAATTTCGGCAATTTCTTTAATTGAAAGCTCCCGCGCGAGAATTGCGCGGCTTGCGCCCTGTTCGTACCAGAATTTAACGGCGTATTTATTGGTAAGATTTGCCTGCGTGGAGATATGGACGGGCAATTCGGGAGCGGCTTTTTTCGCCGCACAGAAAACGCCGCTGTCGGAAATTATCGCCGCGTCCGCGCCCGCCGACTGCAAAAACGCAAAGTATTCTTCAAGCTGCGCCATATCCGCGTTTTTTGCGAAAATATTGGCTGTAACATAGACTTTTTTGCCGATGTCGTGTGCGAATTTGACCGCATTTATGAGCTCGTCTGCGGTAAAATTATCCGCAAAAGAGCGGAGCGAGAAGCTTTTTCCGCCTATATAAACGGCGTCTGCGCCAAAGTAAAGGGCCGTTTTCAGTTTTGAAAAGTTGCCCGCAGGGGCAAGAAGTTCAACGTTCATATCAATAATTTACTGTTTCACCGTGTTATTCTGCGCGGGGAGCGCACGATTAAATAAGCCTTGCCATTCCGCCCGCACGGCGTCAGGCGCTTCACAGCTTTACGCTTAAAGCTATTCCGTCGCCGATATCCAGAATACTTGTGGAAAGTTCGCTATCCGACGTAACCGCTTCAATATATTCGCGGATATGCCGTACAAGCATTTTACGCTTTTTGGGAGGTTCTTCCTCGCCCGTGACCCAGCCGAAAAGCAAAACGTCGTCCGCGACGAGCACGCCGCCCCTTTTTAAAAGTTCTTTCAGGCGGGGCAGCATTTTAACGTACTGCACTTTCGCGCAGTCCATAAAAATAAAATCGAAACTTTCATCGGGCAGGGAAAGAATTTCCTCTGCGGCGTCGCCGAGAATTTGTATTACTCTGCCTTCGCAATTTGCCCAACCGAAATTTCCCTCGGCGGAGGCGAAAAACGTTTCATCGCGCTCTATCGTCGTAAGCGAGGCGTCCGGACAGGCTTCCAAAAGGGCAATGCCAGAAATACCCACGGCAGTACCTATTTCAAGAATATTTTCGGCGTTTTTTGCGCGCGCAAGCGTACATAAAAACTGCAAAGTTTCGTCCGAGGCGGTGGGAATTTCATTTTCGAACGCAATTTTGCGCAATTTTTTGACAAGAGCGGAACAGCGCAGACTGTTGAACTGCGCAGTGCGGCTTTTTCTCTCCCCCGCGCCCGTATCTTTGTGCGCATAATTGAAATCAGTCATATAATAATTTATAACTCCACCACAACGGGCACCACCATGGGCGACTGTTTGGTCTTTTTCAAAAGATAGTTGCGCAGACTGCGCTTGATCACCTTTTTCAGCTCGTCCACGGTGCCGCGGGACAGGTCGTAATTTTCAATGGCGCGGTTAATTACGTCGCGCATTTCTTTATTGTAATCGCGGTGGAAATCGAACACAAATCCGCGCGAGTTTATCGCGGGCTCGCCCACGACTTCGCCGTCTTTGACCGCAACGGAAACTATAAAAAGCCCCTCAGCGGCGAGCTGGCGCCTGTCCTCTATTACAACGCTCGCCTTTTCGTCCTCTATGCCCTCGCCGTCTATAAGACGCGAACCCGAAGGCACGTTCTCCGCACGGCGTATGCCTTTCGAAGTAATTTCTATGCAGTTGCCTATATCGGGAATAATTATTTTCCCTTCGTCAAGCCCCAACTCCTCGGCAAGCTGGGCGTGCTTTTTCAAATGTCTGTATTCGCCGTGCACGGGAATGAAGTATTTGGGCTTCAACAGATTGTGCATTATCTTATGCTCTTCACGGCAGGCGTGACCGGAAACGTGGATATTCTGTATGCTTTCATACACCACGTCCGCGCCCTTTCTGTACAGATTGTCAATCACCCTGTAAATTAATTTTTCATTGCCGGGGATAGGCGAAGCGGAAATGATTATCGTATCGTTGTTGCCGACCGTGACGGAGGGGTTATCGCCGTTTGCCATGCGGGTCAAAGCGCTCATCGGCTCGCCCTGACTGCCCGTTGAAACGACTACGATTTCGCTGTCGCGCATATTTTTTATCTTGGAAACGTCTATCATGACGTTTTCGGGCACCTTGATTTCGCCTATCTTTTCAGCCGCCTCGACGACGTTGAGCATGCTCCTGCCCGAAAGCGCCACTTTGCGCTTATATTTTACCGCAAGGTCGAAAATCTGCTGTAACCTGTGCACGTTGGAGGCAAAAGTGGCTATGATAAGCCTTCTTTTCATGTTTTCACCGAACAAGCGGTCGAGCGTACTGCCGACGACCGTTTCACTCATGGTGAAACCCGCGCGCTCTATATTTGTGCTTTCGCCCAGGTATAACAGAACGCCCGCCGCGCCGATATCGGCTATTGTCTTTAAATCGATAGGTTCTCCTGCAACGGGGGTCAGGTCTATTTTATAATCTCCGCTGTGGAAAATTACGCCCTGAGGCGTGGTTATCGCAAATGCAAGCGCGCCCGCTATAGAGTGATTGACGTTGACGCAGCGAACTTTAAAACAGCCGAATTGCAAAATCCGGCCGGGAACTACCGTTATTTCCTGCGCGTCGTTTATGCGGTGTTCGCGCAATTTATTGTCTACGAGCGCAAGCGTAAGTTTTGTGCCGACAACGGGCACGTTAAGCTCCTTCAAAAGATAGGGAACGCCGCCTATATGATCCTCGTGGCCGTGCGTAAGAATGAGGGCGCGCACCTTGTGAGCGTTTTCCAAAAGATAGGTTATATCGGGCACGATTAAATCAAACCCCGGCGTTTCTTCCGTGGGGAATATAGCGCCTGCGTCGATAATTATAATATCGTCGCCGCACTCAATCGCCGTCATGTTCTTGCCTATCTCTCCCACGCCGCCCAAAAAGACTATTTTTACCGATTTAGCGCTCTTCTTCGTCCTAACGGGTTTTTCCGACTTTTTGGGGGCTTTAACTTTCTGCGTTTTTACGGATTTTTCAGCCACTGCTTTGGCGTTTGACTTTTTAGCGCCCGCCGCGCCGCCCGTACCCGCGTTTTTGTTTTTTGCCGTGCCGACATTCTTACGGCTTGGGGATTTTTTCTTTTTTGTTCCGTCTTTAACTGCGGAAGCGCCTTTTCTGCCGTGAATTAATTCTTCCTTGTTTATCTCCAAAATATACTCCATGCGCCGAAAAATTTCCTTTCGGCGTTAAACGGGGGGCTGAACTTCCGTCAACCCCCTTAAATAGTTTATTTATTCTTGCTTACATCCTTTACAAGTCCGTCTTCGATGAGTTCCTCAATCGTTTCGTAAGGGTACATCGCCGCATAATCGCGTTCGGCAACCGCCGTCTTTATGCCGCCGCGCTTTTGCAACATTTCGTCAATGAGACGTATCGCTTTCTTTAAGCCGCGCGGGCTCTTTATCTTGACCGCCATGGGCGTTCCGCTCAACGATTTGTTATCCGAAACGTCCGTGTGATGGTAAACGGAAGTACTGTATTCAGCGGGGTCGAGGGCGAGATACAGACACAGCGTCTTGCCCCTGATTTTAAGACGGGCAACCGTTTCCCTTCCCTTATGGAAACGTTCCGCACCCCAGGCGATGTTTGAATTTACTTTTTTATATGAAAGCAACGCATTCTTTACAGAACCGTAATAATTCTTTTGTTCGTCGGAACCCTGTATAATTCTCGCCATGAATGAACGGTTGTACTTCATCATGTTGGCGAAATCGACGCCGCCCTGAACTTCTTCCGCGGCTTCCTCTTCGTCGATAACCGCGCTTACCGTAACGAGGGCTTCTTCGTCCTGTTCTTCCTGTTCGCTTTCCGAAGCTGCGCCCGCTATAGCGCCCGCAACGAGCATGGCTTTTATATCTCTTATGCCGCCGTCTACGCCGTCAAACCTTACGTCCGTTCTCTCGCATACCTTTTCATACACGCGTTCCGTAATGGTCTGAAGCCCCTCTTCGTCTATCACTATATTGTAATCGTGATCGGCCTGTGAAGCGATTAACTTTTCGGATACGCCGTTTACCACGGAATCGTTATCCACTGCGGGTATGGCGCTGATGACCTGTTCGGCAACTTTATCCGCAATATCGTCGGGGTCGATTTCAGGCATATAGTTCGAAAGCGCCGCCGCCGTTTTATCGGCAATAGCGTCCTCGTTAACCGAAGAAACGGTGAGCTTTTCGCTTATGCGCGAAGCCATCTCGTCATAATCGGGTTCGGCGGAAGCCAAATCAAGGGCCGAACGCAGTTTTTCCGCAATGGAAGCGGCGATTATATCGTAATCAAGTTTATCGGCAAGTTCTTTGGAGATGGACGCGCAACCGTCGTCGTCAACGATAATATCGAAATCTTCGGATCTGAGCGCGCCGACCTTAATTGCAACCTTATCCGCAAACTCCTCTTCGTCGAGTTCGGAAACAGCCGATGAGGGAAGAACGATTTGCTCTGCGACTTTCGAAGCGATATAATCGGGTGAAAGACTTTCGGGCATGGGCAAGAGCTCCGCAACTTTCTGCGCAAGAAGATCATAATCTATATCGACGGGCTGAGCCGCGCCTTCCTTTGCCGCAGGAACGGAAATCGCAGCTACCTGTGCGGAAAGATTTGCTATATTTTCACTCAAAGCAAGAAATATCTGCTCGCTCTGGGCCGCAAGGTATTTCATCTCCGTTCTGATTGCCGCGTATTCGTTCTTCAACGTTGCGCAAATTTCGTCTATCCGGTCCGACGGTAATTCCTGACGGTTATTTTTCAATTCGTCAACATCGGAAAGACGCGCCTCTATACGTGCGGTTTTTTGGGATAAAGCGTCCTGCTTGGACGAAATTTCATTGACCGCCTTTAATATCAGATCCGCCTTTTTGGGAGCGTTAGCTTCGCTTGCAGAATTATTGACGGAATTTGCCATATCACACCTCATAAGTATTTGCGCGTGTTTAAGCCATAATATGCGGCTTTGAACGCAATATCTTTAATATAGTTTACACTAAAAATCGGAAAAAGTAAATAGTATTCCGTGATTTTTTTTGTTATTTTGAAAATTTTTTTGCGATTTGCGAAACAAAATAATATAAAAATGTATAAAAATTAAAATTTTCATTGATTATACCGAAAATACTTGTTTTTATAGAATTCATATATTATAATAATAAAAAAATTAATTTTATAGCGGACGTTTACGTCCGCGCGCAAGGAGCTGTATGAGAGTTTATAATTTTGCGGCAGGCCCTTCCGCCCTTCCGTTGGAAGTACTTGAAAAAGCAAGGGACGAATTCCTCGATTTTGAAAACACCGGTATGTCCGTAACCGAAATATCGCACCGCGACAAAGCTTTTATGGCCGTCGTAGCCGAAGCCGAGTCTCTTGTAAGAGAGCTTTTGAACGTTCCCGAAGATTACTGCGTAATATTCGTACAAGGCGGGGCTTCCACGCAGTTTGCCGCCGTTCCCCTTAATCTTATGCACGGCGGCGTTGCCGACTATATAGTTACGGGCAACTTTGCCAAAAAAGCCTGGCAGGAGGGACAGATATACGGCACGGCGAACAAAATAGGCGACAGTTCGGACAAAGTTTACACATATATCCCCGACGTTGATAAACTCAACTACACCGAAGGCGCGGATTATGTGCACATAACCTCCAACAACACCATTTTCGGCTCCCGTTATTCAAAATTTCCCGATTGCAAAGCCCCCCTCGTTGCGGATATGTCGTCGGAAATTTTCTCGCGGGAGATAGACGTTTCGAAATTCGGCGTAATATATGCGGGCGCGCAGAAGAACTTAGCGCCTGCGGGCGTTACCATCGTAATAGCTAAACGCTCTTTGATACAGGAGCCTTTGAAAATCTGTCCCACAATGCTTAAATGGAAAGTGCAGGACGAAAACGGTTCGCTTTACAATACGCCTCCCGCTTTTTCAATATATATGGCAAATCTCGTGCTTAAAAATCTTAAAGCAAAGGGCGGCGTCAAAGCCATAAACGAAGTGAACGTATATAAAGCGGGGCTTTTGTACGACTTTATAGACAATTCCAAGTTATTTAAAAACAACGTAGCGCCCGAATTCCGTTCGATAATGAACGTACCGTTCGTTACGGGCAGCGAAGAGCTGGACGCAAAGTTCGTCGCAGAAGCGAAAAAGGCGGGACTCGTTTCCCTGAAAGGCCACAGGCTTGTAGGCGGCATGAGGGCTTCCATTTACAACGCAATGCCCGTAGAGGGCGTGAAAGCGCTTATAGAATTCATGAAGAAATTTGAAAGCGAAAACAGGTGACAATTATGAAAATTTTAAAATTAAACGCTATAAGCCCTTTGGCTGACGAAATTTTCGCGGACTATGAATACGGCGACGGCGTGACCGCCCCCGACGGCATAATGGTGCGGTCGGCGCAAATGGCGGACTATGCGGTAAACGACAACCTTTTGGGTGTCGCGCGCGCAGGCGCGGGAACCAACAACATTCCCTCTGCAGACTACGCGGAAAGGGGAATAGTCGTATTCAACACCCCCGGTGCAAACGCGAACGCCGTAAAGGAGCTTGTTCTTTGCGAACTTTTCCTCGGCGGCAGAAAGATAACCGACGCTATAGAGTGGGTAAAGACGCTTAAAGCAGAGGGCGAAAACGTTCCCAAGCTTGTTGAAAAGGGAAAAAGCAAGTTTGCAGGCGGCGAAGTTGCGGGCGCAACTTTGGGCGTTATAGGTCTTGGCGCGATAGGCGTGCTTGTTGCCAACGCGGCCATAGGGCTGGGCATGCGGGTCGTCGGGTGCGACCCGTATATATCCACCGCCAACGCTCTTGCGCTGTCCCCCTCGGTAAAACTTGTTTCGACGCGCGACGAAGTTTATAAACGCGCAGACTTTATAACCGTGCATATTCCCCTCAATGCGGATACGCGCGCAATGTTCAACGGCGAAACTTTTGCAAAGATGAAGGACGGCGCGGTTCTTATAAACAACTCACGCGGAGAACTTGCCGACACGCAGGCCGTAATAGATGCGCTTGCAAGCGGAAAACTTTCCCGCTATATAACCGACTTCCCCACGGCAGAGCTTATAGGCGTCCCCAACGCCATATGCGTGCCCCACCTCGGCGCGAGCACCGTTGAAGCCGAGGATAACTGCGCGGTAATGGCGGCAAAACAGCTTACCGATTATATCGTCAACGGCAACATAGTGCACGGCGTAAACTATCCCGACGTAAACATGCCGCGTTCGGGAACGGTAAGGCTGTGCGTTCACCATAAGAATATAAAGGAAATTCTTTCAAAAATCCTTACCATCGTCTCTTCCCAAGGGATAAACGTAGAAAACATGCAGGACGCTTCAAAGGGCGAATACGCTTACCTTATCTGCGACCTCGACCGGTCGCTTTCTCCTGCCGGCCTTGAAAAAATTTCCGCAACAGAGGGCGTTATAAGGGTAAGAACCATATAAATTTTTCCCTTTTAAAAACTGCGAATAAAAAACCTAACCTCCGCGCATAATAAATAAAAACGCGGAGGCTTTATTATGGGCAAATCCAAAGGGAAAAAGATTATGAAACTCACCGACGAGGAATATAACGCGTATATCATGAGTTTAAAAGACGAAGCGGCGCTTTACGGCGCCGACGGTGAAATGTTCGTGCCGGAAACCATTAAACCTTGCAACGACGAATAAAGTAAAATAATTTTGAGGGGAGTTGAAATTCAGCTCCTCTCCCTTTATATTCTACTATATTCTACGGAAATTTAAAGTTCGTTTAAGGTTTATGTTTTACCATTTGCTTACGAGTATAATTTCAAGCAAAAAGAGGCATTATGGCATATCTGACGCTGGCGAACATAAAAAAGGAATACAACGTTTCCCGCACGGAAACGCAGACCGTTTTAAAGGACATAAATATAGAGTTTAAACAGGGCGAGCTTGTAGCGCTACTCGGCGAAAGCGGCTGCGGCAAATCCACGCTGATCAATATTTTAGGCGGGCTGGATACCAATTATACGGGCAGCATAATACTTAACGGCGATTTTTTGAAAGATTATTCCGAAAAGGACATGGACGATTACCGTAAAAAACAGATAGGAATGATTTTCCAGAGCTACAACCTTATAATGCATCTTTCGGTTATAGAAAACGTGATGATAGCCATGAAGATAAGCGGCTTATCCGAAAACAGACAGCGGGAGCGCGCCTTAAAGCTTTTGAAAGTCGTAAGACTTGAGGGTTACGCCGATAAAATGCCAAACCAGCTTTCGGGCGGACAGAAACAGCGCGTGGCGATAGCGCGGGCGCTTGCCAACAATCCCGAAATTATACTTGCGGACGAACCGACCGGCGCTTTGGACAAAGATTCTGCGGAAATGGTTATGCTGATTTTGAAAAAGATAGCCAAGAGCGGCAAACTCGTAATTATCGTCACCCACTCGCAAAAGGTGGCGGACGAATGTTCGAGGATAGTCAATATTTCCGACGGCGTGGTAGCTTACGACAGAAAAGTTTACAACCTGCAAAGCGACGTGCGCCCAAAACAGGCGGCAAAGCCGCATTCCATAACCACGAAAAACTTAGCCAAGCTGTCGTGGCGCAACCTTTGGCAGAACAAACGGAGAAGTTTGCTCGTTTCGATAGCCATGTCAATAGGAATAGCCGCAGTAATAATCATTCTTTCGCTTTCAATGGGCATAACAGACTATGTGAACGAAGTCATGGTCGGTTCGATGGACGCGCTGAAAATAGAGATAGAACAAGAATCGGGCGCGGCGTTTTCATCTAAGCAGATTTCCGTAATTAAAAAACTCGACGGGGTTGCGGGCGTGGACAAAAGTTGCGTAAGCCGCCTTAACGTCAATTATTCCTGCGGCGAAAACGTACAGGGCGTATTTCTCGCGGTTTCGGTGGTTTACGGTGACGAAGGATTTACTCTTTTGAGCGGCAGGGAACCGTCGGACAATGAAATTTTAATAAACAATACGTTCGCAAAAACTATTTCATCCGTCTCAGGTTACGCCGAAGAAGTACTCGGCTCCGAAATAAGCCTCGACATGGGCAAAGAGGCTATAACTCTTACGACGAGCGGCGTATACGAAGACTCGTCAAGCTATGCGGATTTCAGTTGCGCATACGTTACCGAAAACACGCTTACGGAATTATACGGCACGGTGAATAAAACCGTGCAGTACAACCGCCTTATAGTGACCGTGGAGAGCACGTCCTATATTACCGCCGTGGAAGAGGATTTGGAAACTTTGGGGTATGTGATATCCGACGGCAGTTCCTCAATCGGTTCGATTTTCGGTTACATAGATATCGGCACGACGGTACTGACCGCCGTAAGCGCAATCTCGCTTGTGGTTTCAGCCATAATGATTTTTATAGTGTTATACATAAGCGTTATAGAAAGAACCAAGGAGATAGGCGTTCTCCGCGCGATAGGCGGGACAAAGAGCGATATAAAAAAGTTGTTTTTATTCGAAGCCGCGTTTTTAGGACTTATAAGCGGCATATTTGCGGTAGCCGTTTCGCTTCTCGTAACCATAACGGTTAATCTGTGCACAGCGTCTCTCGGCGTTAACATAATCTCTTACTATTACGGGATTTACTACGCCGTCGGGCTTTTGCTTAGCGTGATTTTAAGCACGGGCGCGGGATATGCGCCCGCCGCCTATGCGGCGGGGCTTGACCCCGTAGATTCGTTGAGGTGCGAATAAACATGAAGAACAGCAGCAAAGACAGAATACGCCGCATGCAGGTGCAGGACGCATTGGGCATAAGCCGAAAGAAAAAAGGATACATAGACTTTAATTGGAAAACATATTATACCGTCAAAATAGCTCTTATTGCGTGCATCCCCGTGCTGTACTTTTTATATTCGCCACTTCTTCTCGTCGCCGTGCTTGCTTATGCCGTTGCGGTAGGCTTCATGAACAGGAATAAAGAGCTTGCGCTCAACGATAATTTCCGCAAGGACTGTCAAGTAAAGCTTCCCGGATACGACGTCGTTATAGCCGTGATAGTCGTGTTGGCGGGCGTGATAGGAATGATTGCCGTAACGTTTCTCCAAAAATCAAACAGCAGTATGCTCGGGGAGTTCGACGACGACGCTCTCGAAAAATTCAAAAACGGAAATTTCAACCCCGGAAACAGCGTATGGCGTGAGATAAAACAGTTTTTTGTAAACCTCGGCTCGGTCATGACCGGCGAAAGAAGCCTTTTCCGCTCGTTAAGGATAGGCATGAAAGCCCCGCCCGACGGCGGGAGCGCGCCCCCGAGCAGTTTCGAATTCAGAAAATCGATATCGATATCGGATATGCCGCTTTCCTTTATATTTTCCACGATTTTTGCGACGCTCAACACAATTCTTATATGGGGCGTATCATTGCTCGGGGGGCTTTCATTTATAGGTATAAAGAAAGTCCGCCGAAAGACGCAGAGCGAAAGAGGAAAAAACAAGCGTTACCGCTATGAAAAAGAAGAAACGAGCGTTTCCGAAAAGGACATGGAAGCTTTGCGGCAGGAAAACGATATTCTACTGGGAATTTTCGAAGAAGAGTTCAACGATAAAACGCAATAAATTGGCGCGGGCGGGAGATAAACTCCCGCCCGCGGATTATTTACGTTCATCGCCCGCGCCGACAGCGCGAACAACGCCGATTTAAAAACATTATATGTTTTCGTTTGCAAAAGCGTTACCGCTGCTTTTTGCAAAGTCATAAAAGTATGCAGATAACCCCGCCCCTGCCCTCGTTGATTATACGGGTAATCGCCCGCCTCATTTTGGACTTGGTATCATCGTGCATGCCCGAAGCCTTGCCCGACAGCCCCTCCTTAACCAGGCCGCGCAGCGATTTACCGAATACGTTTGTATCCCACATGTCGTCGGGGTTCTTTTCAAACCCGTCCATCATGCCCTGCACAATGCCTTCGCTTTGGGAAGCGTTGCCCATTATGGGACTTACCTCCCCCGTTACGTCTATCTTTACGATGTGATAGCTGGGCGCGCTTGCCCTCAGCTTTATCCCCACCGTTCCGCCCTGCCGCACGACTTTGGGCTCTTCAAGCGTCATTTCGTCGTCGTCGGGCTGAACTATACCGTAGCCGTTGACCTTTGCACACTCGAAAGCGTCCTTAAACTTATCGTAACTGCGCTTTGCTTCCGACGTTCCGCGGACGTAGCGCATAAGCGAATATTCGTCCGAAATGCTGTCGCCCGCGATCTCGGAGAGCATATCGAAGAACACTCCCTCCTTAACTTCAACGGTCAGCCTTGCCCTGCCGTCTGCAAGATTCATATCCAGCCTCGGTTCTCCCTTCCAGAACCTGCAACCGCCCGTCATATTATCGAGCGCGGTGCAATCTTTCATTTTGGAAAGATTTGCCGCAAACTGACGGATTTTGTCAATGAGTTCGCAGACGGCAGAACTGTCCTCAGGCAGAAAACGCACCCAATCGGGGATATCCACGTCCAGACAGGTGACGGGAAATTCAAACAAAACGGCTTTTAAAATACCCAACAGCCCGTCTGCGTTCAATCTTTCGCAATTAACCGCGAGAACCGTTACCGAATATTTTTCTTCGAGTTCGGCTTTAAGACGCACCGCCGCACCGCCGTCGGGGTCGGCGCAATTTAAAACGATCACAAAGGGCTTTCCCGCCGCTTTGAGTCTTGTCACGGTGCGCTCTTCCGCCTCAACATAGCCCGAACGGGGGATATCCGCAATGCTTCCGTCCGTCGTTACGCATATGCCTATAGTGGAATGTTCGCCTATCACCTTGTCGGTACCGAGCGCGGCCGCCTCCGCAAAGGGCAAAGGCTTGTCGCTCCAGGGGGTATTGACAAGTCTGGGCGAACCGTCCTCTTCAAAACCCGACGCCCCTTCGGTTACAAATCCGACGCAGTCGCAGAACCGGACGCGTGCCGAAGCGTTCTCTATCCTCACTTCCGCCCCGTTGGCGGGAACGAATTTCGGCTCGGTGGTCATTACGCTTCTGCCCGAAGCCGATTGCGGCAATTCATCCACCATAACGCTCTTTAAATTGCCGTCCGCGACGTTGGGTATTACAAGCTCCGTCATAAACTTCTTTATGAGCGTAGACTTACCCGTCCGCACGGGTCCAACCACCCCGATATAAATATCACCGCCGCTCCTTCTTGCGACGTCCTCGTAAACGTTGTATTCCAGCATATCCGCCTCCGCAAAAACTATGTATAATAGCATATTGCGGAAAAACTGTTTTTAGAACGGTTTACGCTGTAATTTTAACGCACGATTATGTAACGAAAAATAAAGATCAATGAAAAAAAGGAAAAAACCGTGTTAAAAGGCGCGGCAACTTACGTCGCCGCGCCCGTAAAATTAAATTCAATATTTTATCTTTCGGGTTTAAATATTTCCGAATAAAAATCATCCATCTCTTCCTTGGTCTTAAAAGTAGCAAGGTACATGGTATTGCCCATTGCGCCCGAAAGCGCTTCCGGTATGCGATCTATGGTTTTAAGATTTTTGGAATACTTATCCACTATATCCTGTTCGGAATAGAAGAACCTCTTTCCGTCCCGCCTGCCCGCATATGCGCAGTAATACCTTTCACCGAGCTCAACCAAAGTGCTGTCGTAAGCAATCATATCCGCCCAGATTTTATATACGTCCGTGCTGTTGGCGTAGTTCATCATATCGGGCGAATACCCGCCGCAGGGGCGCATATTCACTTCCAGGGCGACAACCTCGCCCTTCCTGCCCATGTGCTGGTCGGATAAAAGACGGAAAAACTCGAAGTGGACGAACCTGCTCTTTACGCCGAACGCCTTGACGGTGGCGCGCCCTGCGGCGCGGACGTCGTCGAACGGACGGTTGACCATATAATACATGCTGTTGTCGTTGGTGTTTACCACGTCCATTATAGAAACGGGCGTAACGTTGCCCGTTTCAAACAGCGGTTCGCCCTTGCTGTTTATTATCGCGTCGTAGGAATTCACCTCAGCGTCTATAAACTCTTCCATTATATAGGTCACGGGTATTTTTTTCGCAAGGAAGGTTTTAAGCTCATCGTCGTTTGAAAGCTTATAAGTATCGTTGGCGCCCACTCCGTTATCGGGCTTGACTATCACGGGATAACCCACTCCATCAATGAACTTTTTACACTGTGAAAAGTTCTTCACAAGGCAGTAGCGCGCAGTTTTTACGCCCGCCTTCCGATAGTACTTTTTCATTCCCGACTTATATTTGATTTTCTTTATGTCCTTCGCCTGAAAGCCCGTGCCGATGTTGAATTCCGTTCTCAAATATGCGTCGCGTTCAAGCCAATACTCGTTGTTGCTTTCAAGAAAATCAATCTTGCCGAATTTATAAATAAAGAAAGCGACTGCGCGGTATACCTCGTCATAGTTTTCAAGGGAAGAAACCTTATAATATTCGTCAAGGCTGCATTTCAGGTCGCGGGAAAGATTTTCAAAAGGGCAATCCCCCACGCCGAGCACGCGGAAGCCGTTATTTTTAAGCTCTTTGCAAAAATGCCAATAGCTTGCGGGAAAATTCGGCGAAATAAATACAAAATTTTTCATGTGGTCTCCTTTGGCTTACGCCAGAAGTTTAGGCAGAAAATACGCCGCCTGCGTATACCACCAATCCCAGTCGTGGCGGACGTCGCGTCCCCAAAAGTCCACCCATGCCCCGACGTTTTTTTCTGCGAGGATTGCCGCAAACGCACGGGTGGATTCCAACGTTTCTATCTCCCATGCGCCCTGCCCGACGCACAAAATGATTCTGCTTTCGCGGTACTTCTGCACAAAGGGGTGGTCGCATGGCATATTTTTGACAAATTGCTGGGGCGAATTTGCATAAGTCAGGTCGTCGTGATAGCTACCGAAGAAATATTCGTTGGTGTAGGCGCCGCTCAGACACATGAGCCTGTCGAACTTGTCGGGATAGCGGAAAAGCAGGGTTGCGGCATGAAGCGCGCCGAGGCTTATCCCCGTTACCGCAAACTTCATAAAATTGCCGTTAATCTGCCCGAAGCGGGGCAGAGCTTCATCTACAATGTACCTTATCCACGCTTCGTGACGTTCTATGCGGCGGCGGGGGTCGTCCCACCAAGCCGCCAAAGTTTCACCGTCAATGCTGTCAATGGCAAAAACCTGTATTTGCCCCTCCTCTATGTAGGGGGCGTATACCGACAGCATTTTCATATCCTCGAATTCGTAAAACCTTCCGCACTGGCAGGGCACGGCGATAAGCGGTTTACCCGCATGGCCGTAAACTTTGAATTCCATTTCCCTGCCGAGGTTATAACTGTATTCGCGGTAGTATTCTATACGCATTTCAGTTCTCCGGTTTGAAGCCGAGCACGTTCATAAAAAAGGGAATCTGCCTTTCCCACGAAGCTTCGCTGTGATTGCCGTTCGGCACTATCCGCGCGGTGACCATTACCCTCTTTTCAATCAGCGCGGAGCAAGTTTCGGCAAATAACTTTCTCTGCCCGTCGTGATTGGAAAATTCACGGCTGCCGTAGTCCGTATAAAGAACGGTGTTTCTGCCGTATCTGCCGTTTTTTATTATTTCAAGCGCACGGCCTTCGCCCACCCACAGACTGGGGGAAAGCGCCGCGCCCTTAGAAAATACAGAATTATATTTTGCAAGCGCGTAAAGCGTCATAAGCCCGCCCATAGAGCTGCCGCCTATCGCCGTATTCGCCCTGTTCGGCAACGTGGGAAAGTTTTCGTCTATATAAGGCTTAAACTCTTTTACGAGCCAATCCATATATTTTTTGCCCTTGCCCTTCAAAGGCGTGCCGTCTGTGTATGAAAAGTTGACGGGAGAATATTCTTCAAGCCTGCCGAACCCCACGGTATTGCACTCCACTGCAGCCACAATCACCTGTGTACAGGTGTAATCGAGATAGTCCGCAAGTCCCCAGCTTTTGCCGTAAGTCGCCTCTTCGTCGTCGAAGAGATTATGCCCGTCGAACATATACAGCACGGGATAACGGCGTTCCTCTTCCTCCTCATACCCGACGGGAAGATATACATATGCCTTGCGGGGGCGCTCACCCGTCAGCGAAGGAATTGTTATATCCCATCTTTCTACCATAATCAGCCCCCGATAACGCCCTCAATAAATGCGGCGATATCCGCACTGACCTGTTCTTTACAATTGTCGTTTAAAATTTCATGGCGGGAATTTTCGTATAAGGTTATCTTACAGTCCTTTTTGCCAGCTTTGACAAACTTATCGTAAGCCTTTTTCACGCCCTTGCCGTAGTCGCCCACGGGATCGTCCGCGCCCGCCACGAAATACACGGGCAATTCTTCGGGTACGGCTGCGATTGTCTTTTTTGAACAGGCTTGCTTCATTATCGAAAACAAAATGTAGTACCCGTTGTTCGTGAAATCCACGCCGCACAGCTCGTCATTGTCGTAAGAGATGACGTTATCGGGGTTTTCGGACAGCCAATCGTTGCCGTTGCCCTTAAAACGCTTGTTATACGAACCGAACGCAAGCTTTTTAATAAACTTGCTTCTGTTGCGCCAACCGCGGAAGAGCGCGTTCATGCGGACGGTAAAAAGAGCCGTATTAAGCGTTGCTTTACTCTTGAAGCCGCTGCCCATTATGACCGCGCCGTCAAGTTCTTCGCCGTAAAGCGAGATAAATTTACGGCAGAAGAAAGAGCCCATGCTGTGCCCCAACACAAAATAGGGCCTGGAACCCGTCTCCTTTTTTATCTGTTCCGTAAGGGTGTATATATCTGCGATAACTATCGCCCAATCGCGTTCGTCGTTGAAATAACCGAGATCGTCCGACGAGAGCACGCTTTTTCCGTGCCCGAGATGATCCTCCGCGCAGACGAGAAAGCCGCGCGCCGTCATATATTCGGCAAAAGGAGCGTATCTTGCGGCATATTCCGCCATGCCGTGAATAATCTGCAATACGCCTTTGATTTCGCCCTCGGGGCGCCATACGCAGGCGTGAATGGTAGTCTTTCCGTCAAGTGAAGGATAATAGATGTCTTGCATAAAAATCCGTTTAATTGTTCCTTTTATAAAATTAAAGCATATTTTTGCGGAAATTGCAACAAAAATATGCAATGAAATTAAATTTTTATTTATAAATTAAATGCTTCGATATTTTCGCGGCAGATAGTGCGCCTGCCTTCGTATATCTCATGCACTATTTTAATTGCGCATATGTTTGCGGGCGTCTGAACGCCGAATTTTTTGCCGACGCGCACAACAAGCCCGTTAATCCGGTCGATATCGCACTTTGCGCCCGAATTGAGGTCGTCATACATGCCCGAACGTATATCCGCATGGCTCTTCATGGCAAGCGGCAAGAGCATAAGAGCTATCCTGCGCTTTAATCCGCCCTTGCAGGAATATATTTTGACTATATCATACCCCTGAATTTCGGCAAGAGTAACCCCGCAGCTTTCCGCCACCCTGAACGTCTCATTCAAAATAACAAGGGCAACTTTCCTCGCTTTTTTGTCGCGCGAAACCTCGCCGAAAGTCATGCCCGTAATTGCGGACAGCGAAGAAAACGCCGAATTTATCGCAAGCTTAGCCCAACGCGCGCCTATAAAATTTTCTTCCACGGTGACCTTACCCGCAAGCGATAACAGATTTTTTATCTGTTCGCATCTGGGGTTGCTACCTTCGAGAGAACCGAGGGCAAACGTCATCTTTTCGGGCTTGGAGTTGAGCTTGGAAACCCCGCTTTCAACAAGCGTAGCGCCCCAGGAAACCGCGCAACCCATACATCTTTGCGCTCCGACTATCTCGGCAACCGAAGGTTCGGGAAGCCCGTTCTGCAAAGTGCAGATTACCCCGTCGTCAGCCAGATAATCAACCAGAAACGTACAAATTTCGACATTTGCGCGCTGTTTCGTCATGAGGAAAATGATATCGTACTTCCCGCTCATTTCCGCGGGAGTATATGCGGTAACGGGCACAGTGAAATCCACCGTGCCTATTATATGGGCGCCGTTTTTATTCAGCGCTTCAACATGCGATAAGTTGCGGGTGACGAGGTCTATTTTTCCGCCGCCCTTAGATATATATGCACCCAGCACGGTGCCCATGGCGCCCGCGCCGTAAATTGCCACTCTCATTACACACTCCGGTGATAAACGAATGAAAAACCGCCGAAATAAAAAATATTATACGGCTACTGATACTATATTATCACATTTTTTTACGATTTGCAACGCGGTCGGGCGGTAATTCGGCGCATTTTCAAAACAATTTCAAATTTTTTTCAGAAAAAACGAACGCGGACGGTACGTCCGCGTTCGTTTTTTCATTATTCCGCAGTTTCGCTTTCGCGGTGGGAAAGTCTTAATCCGTGACCCGAAATAAGGGGCGAAATAATCAGCCACACCGCCGCAAGCGTGATAAGAACGTATACAATGATAGAGCCTACCGTGCGCGGTCCTTGGAAAATCCAGCTTACGAGGTTGAAATTGAAAATTCCGTATAATCCCCAGTTCAACGCACCGGTAAGCACAAGAATATAAGAAATTATGTTTGCAATTATCATAGCATCTCCTTTTTATCAGTATCCCCCTTTTAATCGTTATTATACGCGCTTGACAAAGAGAAAGAAAAGATGTTAAAATTCTTTGGTCAGGAGGCGCTAAATGCTTGGAAGTTTTTCGCGTACCGAACTGATGTTCGGGAAAGACGCCATGGATAAATTGTTTAAATCCCGCGTTGCCGTATTCGGGATAGGCGGCGTGGGCGGTTATACCGTAGAAGCGCTTGCGCGCAGCGGCGTGGGAGAATTAGACCTTATCGACGACGACAGGGTGTGCCTTACAAACATCAACCGCCAGATTTACGCCACGCGCAAGACCGTGGGCAAATACAAGGCCGACGTCGCGGCAGAGCGCATAGCGGAGATTAATCCCGACGCAAAGGTCAACGTTTATAAGACGTTTTTCACTCCCGAAACGCAGGATAATTTCGATTTTTCGGCATATGATTACGTCGTGGATGCGATAGATACGGTTACGGGCAAGATAGCGCTTGTAATGTGCGCCAAGGCGGCGGGAACGCCCGTAATAAGCTGCATGGGCGCGGGCAACAAGCTTGACCCGACTGCTTTCGAGGTTGCGGACATATACTCCACTTCCGTCTGCCCGCTGGCGCGCGTAATGAGGTCGGAGCTTAAAAAACGGGGAGTAAAGAGCCTTAAAGTGGTTTATTCAAAGGAAAAGCCGCTTACCCCTATCGAGGACGATGAAACGAGTTGCAAATATCACTGCATCTGCCCGCCCGGAACAAAGCGGAAATGCACCGTACGCAGACAGATTCCCGCAAGCAACGCCTTCGTGCCCTCCGTCGCGGGGCTGATAATAGCGGGCGAAGTTATAAAAGATTTGATAAAATAACATATGCGCAAACAGCCATAAAAATCGGGAGGCGTTATTTTTCGCTTCCCGATTTTTTTCATGAAAACTTTAAACGATAAATTTTACGGTTGAGATTTAATAACCAATCGGTTACTTTTCGTAAACGCTGCGCTTTAAAATACCGATATAGGGCAAATGGCGGTACTGTTCGTTATAGTCCAACCCGTACCCCACGACGAACTCGTTTTCGATATCGAAACAGTTATAATCGGGCGCGACGTCGTATTCGCGCCTTTCGGCTTTATTCAGAAGAGTGGCGATGCGAACCGAAGCCGCGCCGCGCTCTTCAAGCAACTTTTTGAGGTTTGCAAGGGTAAACCCGCTGTCTATAATGTCCTCAACAATAATTACGTCCCTGCCCTTGACGTCCCTGTCGAGGTCCTTTTTGATTTTAAGCTTTCCCGAGGAAACGGCGCCCGAACCGTAAGACGAAACCGCCATAAAATCCAACTCTACGGGCATGGAGAGATGACGGATGAAATCCGAATAAAAAATAATACTGCCCTTCAATATACCGACGACGAGGGGATTTTTACCCGCATAGTCTTTGTCTACCTGCAGGGCGACTTCCGTCACCCTCTCTTTCAGCTGTTCCTCAGTGAGCATTACGCGCTCGCAATCGGGATGCAAACTCATTTCATTTTCTCCTTTGTTGATTAAAATTTTTACTCTTGCGAGTTTTTATCAGTTAAGTTTGACCGAAAATTTTCCGCCGCCGAAGCAACCGACGGCTTCGAGCGCGTCCGTCGGTTTTCAGCTTTTCGCGCGGCAAGCGGCGGTTATAACGCTCTTTTCGGTCGTTAAAAATTACCGCCGTTCCAACCCCAATCGGCAATGCCTTCATAGGTGACGTAGACTTTAGAGCCGTCTATGCCCAACTCTTCCGACAGAATGTCGCAGACAGCCGCAGTCATTTTTTCGCAATCTCCCGCTGAGAGTTTTCCGAACAGTTTTATTCCGACGTATGCGCCGTTTTCCAACTTTTTGCCAGCAAAATACAAATCATATTTATCCGCTATGCCCACCATGAGATAGCTTTCGGGTTTGTGCATTATGGAAATGCTTTTACCGAGTTTGGTTTTTAAAACTTCCTTCTTTTCGGGAGTAAGAGTCTGCGTTATTTTACAATCTATAAAAGGCATATATCCGCCCTCCTTTTTAATCAATAATTAACCGTGCTTTATGCTTTTAAATAATCGGAGCATATCAGGTATGCGGTTTGCTTCGTGTTTTCAGTCACCTTAACTTTATCTGAAATTTCCACGCCGCCGACTATCAAAATTTCGCTTCCCGAGGCAACGACGGGCACGTTTTTGCGCACGCGCACGGGTATTTTTTTATCCGTGAAATAGTCGCCCAATTTCTTGGTTCCGCCGCCGAACTTTTTAAACCTGTCGCCATCTTTCATAAACCGAACCACGGCGTCGTCGGGAATCGTTTCCAAATCGAACTTTAACAGCTTTAAATTCCGGGGAATACGTTCGGCATATTCGCCGCCTTTTTCCCGCGTTCGCCGCAAGGCAGACAAATCCTCTTCCAGCTCACTCTCATACGAAACTGAAAGATATTGCCCGCCGTAATGGTCTGCGTCCCGCCGCCTTGCCGTATCGAAAGGCATGCCCTCCCGCTCCCAGGTTAAAAATTCGTCGGAAACGATGGTTATCTTCCCCTCCTCTTTAAATGCCGTAAGACCGAGGAAGGAGAACTTTTTGCCGTTTTCGGCAAATTGCAGCCAAAAGAGCCGCTCGGCCATATCCGCCGTGTAATCCTTGCGCCCATACTCTTCGGCAATCAGCTTGACAGCCGCGCGCTTGAACAGCGCTCTTTCTTCACAGAATAAAACGGATCTGCCGTAAGGCGGGGCGTCTACCGTCAATTTTTTAATTTGGCGGCTAAAATATTCCTCGTCCTCGGCGGCAAGGCGCGAAAAGCGGTAA
>CAZQNK010000008.1:0-46052 GCA_964594955.1 uncultured Clostridia bacterium
TTATTTCCGCTAAAGCTCCAAAAAGAAGAGCAAAACGCTTGGTTTTGCCCCGCTTTGGTCGTTTTATTCAATTACCCATATAAACCGTTCCGTTATATTACTACCGTATGTACGGTGGATTTGCTTATTGCAAAATGCGCGGCCGCAGCACGCACCGTCGTGCCTGTTTCTATTATATATTCCCCTTCTTTTATCACCCTTTCAGTTATATAATCCCACATGTTATTACCCCGTTCGCGACATCAAAAAATGCCGTAAGTAGTAAATAATATGCCGAATTTCAACGAAATATGACGGTTATACCCCCCCTCGCATAAACGATATACCAACTTAAACTTTGATTATCTTATTGATAGCAAGAATACTACAAAAATTCACCTCCCGTGTTAATCGGTTTTTCCTGATTCAGAATACGTTTAAATATTGCCTTCAGTTTCTCTGTTACGGTATCAACTAAAATCGGCATGAAAATAATTTTAATTAAAAATCCCGCTTTTTACACGCATATTTATGAATATTTATGAATATAAAACTTTACACCCGCCATGCGGCTTAACGTCAGGCACGGCGGGTGTAAGTAAAATTAAGATTTAAAATCGTTGGAATATCTGCCCTTTTTGAACGCCAAAGCCTTTTCGGCATCGGCAACGGCGTCGGCCGCCAGCTTGCGGGCGCGCTCCGCTTCTTCCGCAGTTATTTCGTTGCGGGCTTGAAGGGTCTTTGTATAACTGCCGTCCGCCGTTTCGCCGACGTAACTTTTACCGTCGCCGCGGCAAAACAGCACGGCGTGCATTATCGCTATCCAAATATCGTAAAAAAGTCCGCGTTTTTTTGAGTAGCGCGCGTCAAGAACGAACATTTCTTCATAAGTAAGCTCTTTATCGCCGCTGACGCAAAGGTGCGTTATCAAACCGGGACGCGCGGTAAAGCGCAACAATTGCTCGTCGGACATAAGCGCGCCGTCCTCTACGGGGAGGGGCATTACGCCGACGAAACTAAGTTTGCCCGAAAGTATATCGAATAACCTTGCAGTGTATCTTACCCGCGACCCGACGCCCGAAAAGGCATGCAGATAGATTATCTTGCCGCCCGCGCCGAGATAGGGCTTCTTTTCAAGAATTGCGCCGTTGTTTTTTGACTGAACGGCACAGACGATAAGCAGGGGCGAACACACTATTGTGCACACAAACGCAAATATAAAATCCAGAACCTGCTTGGCGAATATTTTGTAGTTCAACTCTATTATTAAAACGATAATGACTGCCGCGGCAACGCCGAACGCCGCGACGCCCGCAGGCGTTTTAAAAAAATCAAGCATGGCTTTCTCCGTAAGTATCGATAATTTGCCCTATGCGCTGTTCCACCGCATCGAAACCCGAACGGTTCTGCGAAGATATTGCAAGCACGTTGCCCTCGCCGCACTTATAAGTTGCGGCAATGTTGCGCACTCCCTTTCTTGCCCCTTCGCGGGAGAGTTTATCCGCCTTGGTGGCAATTACCGTAAACGGCATTGCGTTGAAGTAAAGATATTCTATCATCTGCATATCGTCGGCGGTGGGGTCATGACGTATATCCGCAAGCGAAAAAACGTGGGCTATTTCCGTCTTTTTAAAAAAGGCTTCCAGCAATCTGCCCCAACGGAGTTTTTCTTCCCCGGAAACGCGCGCATAGCCGTATCCGGGGAGATCGGCAAGCACGAATGTGCCGAAGTCGAAATAATTGACAAGCCGCGTCCTGCCCGGGTCTTTGGAAACTTTTGCAAGCTTTTTTTGGCGGGCAAGCGCGTTTATGAAGCTGGATTTGCCGACGTTGGATTTACCGCATACGGCGATTACGGGCTTACCGAACGTGAGGAACTGCCCCTCGGTCGCCGCGCTTGTGATAAATTTTGCATTAGTATTCATGGCGTGTTACCCGTAATTTATTCTCACCCGTTTGCCGACGGAAGTTGCGCGTCACAAAAAATTAAATTCGAACTTTAATTATATCCCTACTATCGCCGTTTTGAAAACGCTGTCAACGTCCGTTACGGGGATAAAGTGCATTTTATCGCGCACGTTTGCGGGGATTTCTTCCAAATCCTTTTTGTTATCTGCGGGAATAATGACGTCCGTCACCCCTATACGGTATGCGGCGAGCGCCTTTTCCTTCAAACCGCCGATTGGCAATACCTTGCCGCGAAGGGTTATTTCGCCCGTCATAGCAACCGATTTTTTAACGGGTTTATGCGTGAACGCCGAAAGTATAGCCGTAGCCATAGTTATGCCCGCGCTAGGTCCGTCCTTGGGGGTTGCGCCCTCGGGCACGTGAATGTGGATATCCGTATTTTCAAAAACGGAGGAATCTATGCCGTACGTCTGCGAGTTGGAGCGGATATAGCTTATGGCAGCGCGCGCGCTTTCTTTCATGACGTCGCCAAGCTTGCCCGTGAGCAAAATATCGCCCTTGCCCTGCATTGCGGAAACTTCTATCGTAAGCGTCGTTCCGCCGACAGCCGTCCAGGCAAGTCCCGTGGCCGCGCCGACCTCGTCGCTGCCGAGAGCCGACTCCCTGTCAAAGCGCTTTGCGCCGAGGAAGTCGGAAACGTTCCCTTCCTCCACGCGAATTCTTTTCTTCTTGCCCTCCGCAAGCCTTACGGCTGCTTTGCGGCAAACGGAATCTATCTCGCGTTCAAGGCTTCTTACGCCCGCTTCCATGGTATAGCCCGAAATTATTTCGTCAAGCGCGCCGTCGGTGAAGGATATCTGCCCCTCTTTCAACCCGTTTTTCGCGCGCGTTTTCGGCACAAGGTAGCGTTTGGCAATCTCCCGCTTTTCTTCCTGAGTGTAGCCGTTTATTTCTATTATCTCCATTCTGTCGAGGAGGGGACGGGGAATGGTATCCAGCCCGTTCGCCGTTGTGATAAACAGAACCTTTGACAAATCGTAAGGGACTTCGAGGTATCTGTCGCGGAAAGTAGAATTCTGGGCGGGATCCAAAACTTCGAGAAGGGCGCTTGCGGGATCGCCGCGCATATCCGACGAAAGCTTATCTATCTCGTCCAAAAGAAACACGGGATTTACAGAGCCAGCCGTCTTCATGCCGTTTATTATGCGGCCGGGCATAGAGCCGATATACGTCTTTCTGTGTCCGCGGATCTCCGCTTCGTCCTTTAAGCCGCCGAGGCTCATTCTTACGAACTTTCTGCCGAGAGCGCGCGCTATTGAGGTAGCTATCGAAGTTTTTCCCACTCCCGGAGGGCCTACAAAACACAGAATGGGCGCGTTCAGCCACCCTGTAAGCTTTAAAACCGCAAAATATTCTGTTATTCTTTCCTTTATTTTTTCCAGACCGTAGTGGTCGTCGTTAAGGATTTTTACCGCGTCCTTTAAATTTTCCGTATCCTCGGTGCATTCCGTCCAGGGGATATCCAGAAGCCAATCGATATACAGGCGCAAAACGTTGTATTCGGGCGAGGAGGATTGCATGCGCGACATGCGGGTAAGCTCTTTAAGCGCCTTTGCTTCCACCTCTTCCGGCATGTGCTTTTCCTTTATGCGTCTTTCCAGCTCGTCCCGTTCTTCGCCGTCGTCGCCGAGTTCGGTGTGAATGGCTTTGAGTTGTTCGCGCAGATAATATTCCTTTTGGTTTTTATCGATATTCTGGCGAACCATGGTGTTTATTTTGCGTTCAAGGCGCATGATTTCCAACTCGTCGTTGAGAATTTTATCAATAATTCTGAGCCTGTCCACAACGCGCGCGTTCTCTAAAAGCTCCTGCTTGGTTTCAACTTTGACGGTAAGCGCGTTTGCCGCGACATTAACGAATTCGTCGGGGTCTGCGCATTTATCGAGATTTGCCGCCGCGTCCTTATTGATTTTGGCGTCTGCGGAGCATATTTCGCGCATGATATCCTTCGAGGTGCGGAAGTATGCCTCTTCAAGCGTTTCGTCGCCGTGGACGGACTTAATCTCGTCGCAGTCGGCGAACATGGTATCGTCCTCAACGTAAATTTCCCTTGCCGAAGCGCGGTAAAGCCCCTCTACCGAAAGGCGAAGGTTGTTGCCGGGCATGCGGGTTATTTGTTTTATGCGCACGACAGTGCCCGTTGTATATACGTCGTCGGGCGTAATATCGGTCTTATCCGCGTCCTTTTGCGCACACACCATGAGGCGCGAATCGCCGTTGGTCGCAAATTTAACCGCCGTGAGCGAAATCAGCCTGCCCACGTCGAAATTTATTACGGTGTCGGGAAACACCACCCTTCCGCGAAGCGCGACAAGGGGCAATTTTTCAGAAATTTGTCTTGACATATATTGCCTTTTAAACAACGCGCAACCCCTTTGCGGAATTGCGCGAGCGTGTACGTACCAATGTGTTTTTATTGAGTACAAAATTCATAAAAGGGCGTTAAGCCGACTTTTTATAAACTATCTTCGGTTCCGCATTGTCCGTCACACATTCCTTTGTGACAATGACTTCTTCTATATTCTTTTCGGACGGAAGCCTGTACATTACGGACGTCATAAAACTTTCTATAATTGTTCTCAATCCCCTTGCGCCCGTCTTTAAGCGGATAGCGGTGTTGGCTATCTCGCGGACGGCGGAATCCTCCACCGTAAGCTTTACCCCGTCCATTGCAATAAGCTTTTGATACTGTTTGATTATTGCGTTTCTCGGCTGGGTAAGAATGTTGACAAGCGCGTCCTCGTTCAAAGGATGCAGGCTTACGACGATGGGAACCCTGCCAACGAATTCGGGGATAAGCCCGTACTTTGTGAGATCCTGCGGTTTAACTTCCGCAAGCATTTCATAGATGTTCTCATCGGTGTTTTTGACTTCGCCGCCGAAACCGAGGGAAGTCGTATCCTTGCGCTGGCGGACGATTTTATCAAGTCCGACAAACGCACCGCCGCAGATAAAGAGAATGTTTGTAGTATCTATCCTGAAACATTCCTGCTGGGGGTGCTTTCTTCCTCCCTGCGGAGGAACGTTGGCAACCGTGCTTTCTATAATCTTCAAAAGAGCCTGCTGCACGCCCTCGCCCGAAACGTCGCGGGTTATGGAAACGTTTTCGCCCTTTCTTGCTATTTTATCTATCTCGTCAATGTAAATTATACCGCGCTGTGCGCGCTCTATATCGTAATCTGCGTTTTGTATAAGTTTTAAAAGAATGTTTTCAACGTCCTCGCCGACGTAGCCCGCCTCCGTGAGGGTGGTCGCGTCCGACGAAGCAAAAGGCACGTTGAGAATTTTTGCAAGCGTTCTTGCGAGCAACGTTTTTCCGCAACCCGTGGGACCGAGAAGAAGAATATTGCTCTTTTCTATCTCAACGTCATCTTCGTCCTTTTTCTTTTCGGAAAGGTTATTTATGCGCTTATAATGGTTATATACCGCCACGGACAGCACTTTTTTCGCCTCGTGCTGGCCGACGATGTATTTATCGAGCTCCGCTTTTATTTCGGCGGGCGTTTTCAAAGGAACGGGCTCGGGAGAACCGCTCATATCGGAATCCTTAATCATGTCGCCGCAGATAGTGACGCACTCGTCACAGATGCAGACGCCGTTTTTTCCCGTTATAAGTCTTTTAACCAAATCTTCTGATTTTCCGCAGAATGAACAAAATTTATCAGTTTTCAAATAGATCCACCTTTAAATGTAGTGTGCCGCCTTTCGGCTGAAATAATCAAAGATTTAAATGCTTTGCGCAGCAGAAAATGCGGCGGTTAACGTTTGTAGAATACTTTATCGATAAGCCCGTACTCCAACGCTTCCTGCGCGGAGAGATAGTTATCCCTGTCGGTATCTATTTCCACCTGCTCTACGGGTTTACCGGAATTCTGGGCGAGAATGGAATTTAACTTGCGCTTGGTCTTTAATATGTGCTCTGCGGCGATTTTTATGTCGCTTGCCTGTCCCTGCGCGCCGCCGAGGGGCTGGTGTATCATAATTTCGCTGTTGGGAAGGGCGAAACGCTTGCCCTTTTCGCCGCTTGACAGGAGAAACGCGCCCATCGAAGCCGCCATGCCTATACAGATAGTGGAAACGTCGCACTTGACGTAATTCATTGTATCGTAAATTGCAAGTCCTGCGGAAACCGATCCGCCCGGGCTGTTGATATACAGGGAAATATCCTTGGAAGGATCCTTGGCTTCAAGATATATCAGCTGGGCAACCACAGTATTGGCAACTGCGTCGTCAATTTCACCGCTTAAAAATATTATTCTGTCCTCCAAAAGACGGCTGTAAATGTCGTAAGAACGCTCCCCGCGGGAAGTCTGTTCCACAATATAGGGCACAAGAGCCCCTCTTTCATTAATCATGGTCGCTCCTTTAAAATATTAAAAAAGGTATTTTACGCGGGACCGCGCCGCCGCACGATATTAAGCGCATAGCGGTACCGCGCCGTAAATTAGTGATTAAGATTCTTTAACCATTTCGTTGTTTTCTTCCAGGAATTTAAACAACTTCGTGATTATTATGTCGTTTTCGATATATTCAAGCTGTTTAGGCTCGATTGTCTTGGAATACTCTTCGTAAGTTTTGTCAACCGATTTAGCCTGTTCTTCGACCTTTGCGTCTATTTCGCTCTTTTCCGCCTTTATTCCCTCCGTCTTGACAATCTTTTCTATCACGAGCTGTGAAAGAACGCGCTCTTCCGCCTGCTCTTTGAACTGTCCGCGGAACTGCTCCATCGTAATGCCCATATATTTGATATAGTCCTCGAGTTTGAGTCCCTGATACATAAGACGGTATGAGAAATCCTGAACCATTCTGTCAATCTCGCTCTCTATCATCGCCTGTGGAATTTCCGCTTTGGAGTGTTTGCGTATTTCTCCGACTATGCTGTTTTCGGTATCGTCCCTGCCGCGGTTTACGGCGTTCTTTTCAAGCTTTTCGCGGACGGTAACTTTATACGCTTCAACGCTTTCCGCGCCCGCGTTTGTCTTTACGAATTCATTTGTGAGTTCGGGAAGCTGTTTGCCCGTAATTTTATTGAGCTTGATTGCGAAAACAGCGTCCTTGCCCCTGAGGTCATCGGCCTGATAATCTTCGGGAAATTTGACGGTGATATCCTTATTTTCACCGATATTCATGCCGACAACCTGATCTTCAAATCCGGGAATGAAGCTGCCGCTTCCCAAAACGAGGTCGTAACCTTCTGCGGTGCCGCCGGGGAATTTTACGCCGTCAACCGAACCTGAAAAGTCGATATTCACGGTATCGCCGTTTTCGGCAGCCCTGTCCGCAACGTCTATATCGGTCGCCTTGCGCTCTAAAAGCTTTTTGACTTCCGCGTCGACGTCGGCGTCTGTAACATTATACTCATACTTTTTGATTTTTAAACCTGTATACGCCTCTATCTCTACGTCGGGTTTTACGGGAACTTCGGCAATGAGCGTAACCCCTTCGCCCGCTTTAAGTTCTTCGATATCAAGCGAAGGTTCGCCGACGGCGGTAAAGCTTTCCTTTTCCTTTTCGATTATGCCGAAATAATTGTCACGGTAGAGGATATTCAATGCTTCTTCAAAGAACAATCCCTTGCCGTAATAATTTTCAAGAATCGGCTTGGGAACCTTGCCCTTGCGGAAACCGGGCACGGCGTACTTGCCGCGCGTAGCTTTATATGCGCTTTCGATTGCGTTTTGCCATTCTTCTTCCGTGAATTTAACCGTGAGTTTTACGGTGCTTTTTTCTCCTGCCGCCTTTGTGTAATCCATTGGTCTTCTCCTGATTTATAAAAAATGATATATTTTTTTGTATGCCCTATATTTTAGCACAATACTTTTATTTTGAAAAGCGTTTTGCCGAACATAATCGTTTTACTTTTGAAAATTTTTAAGATATAATAATAACCGTTCGCCGAGAAAGGAGCAAGAGGGATTTTTTATGCCACAGGACGCTTTTACGTTAAAATTCGTTGCCGAAGAGCTTGAAACTTTGCTTATCGGCGGAAAAATTTCAAAAATTGTCCAGCCCGATAAAGATACGCTCTTCCTTTTTATATACACACATTCGGGCACGATTAAACTTGAAATTTGTCTTTCCGCAAAGTATTGCAGAATTTCCCTGACCGACAGGGAGGTCATATCCCCCAAAGCCGCGCCGAATTTTTGCATGCTTTTAAGAAAACATTTGCAAAACGCGCAAATTACGGATGTTAAACAAATTCCGTTCGAAAGGATAGTTTACTTTGATATGGACTGCCTTTCCGAATTCGAACTTAAAAAAATGCGCCTATATCTTGAAATTATGGGCAAGTATTCCAACGCGGTTCTCACCGAAAACGGAGAAATCGTAGGCGCGCTTAAACAGACGGCCATAGGCGAAAATCCGCGCAGGATACTGTTTTCGGGCGTAAAATATACTCTGCCCGAACCGCAGGACAAGACCGCTCCCGACGATTTGGAGGGGCTAAGGGGCATACTCGATATGCAGGGCGACAGGGCGAAACTTCTTGCCGACAGAGTAAAGGGCATATCCTGCCGGACCGCGGCGGAAATGGCGGAAGCCCTCGGCGAAAATATGACCGCGGAGGACGTTAAGTCCTATATATCAGGGGGGCAAACTTCGCCTTGCGTGATTTTCGACGGCGGAAAGCCCATAGATTTCCGCGTAAAATCCGCCTGTAACAACGCCGTCAAATACAACAGTATTCTTGCCGCCCAGCGCGCGTTTTACGACAGCGTTACGGTCGCCGCGGAATTTAACTCAAGGCAGAAAAAATACCTTTCCGCCCTTTCTTCCTCGCTTAAAAAGGTGGAAAAGCGGCTTGCGGTGATAGAACAGAAACTTCTTGACTGCGCCGACATGGAGAGCGTTAAACTGAAGGGCGAACTTATAACCGCGAACATCTACAAGATAGGCAGGGGCGACGAAAAGCTTTGCGCCGTTAACTATTATGACGAGGCGGGCGGCACCATTGAGATTGCGCTTGACAAGACCCTTTCCCCCGCGCAGAACGCGCAAAGATATTATAAAAAATACAACAAATTGAAGCGAACGCGCGACAGCGTGACCGAACAGAGAAAGACTGCGATTGCGGAACTCGACTATCTGTCCAGTCTTGCCGCGCACATCAATTCGTCCGAGAATATGCGCGATTTAAACGATATAGAGGACGAGCTGAAAGAGTGCGGAATACTGAAAAACGAGCCCGTAAAGGGCAAAAATACCGAGAAACCCACCCCCTTCCGCACATTCCGCGCAGACGGGTTCACCATAGTTGCGGGGAGAAACAACATCCAGAACGACAGGCTTGTAAAAAGCCTTGCGGAAAACGATATATGGCTGCACACCCAAAAGTACCACTCTTCCCACGTCGGCATAATAACCGGGGGGCGGAGCGTGCCCGACGGCGTTTTATTGATTGCCGCGGAAATTTGCGCGCACTATTCCGACGGGCGTTCGGGAGGAAAGATACCCGTAGATTATACGCGGAGGAAGTACGTTAAAAAGCCGCGCGGCGGCGCGGCAGGGTTCGTAAACTATACCGACTACAAAACAGTGCTTGTTGATCCCGACGGGCACGCGGAGCTGAAAGATGAAAAATAAAGAAATTCCCGACACCCAACCGCCCTACGACGGAAAAACTTATTTTTATATAGGTTTGGGCGCAGCCGTTCTCAGCGCGGTGGCTTTCGGACTGACTTTTACCGTCCCCGGAATATACGCCTTGATTTCCGCAGTGCTCTTATCGATAGCCGCGCTGTCTTTTCTTAACACGCAAAAGCGCAAAAACAACTTTAAAGCCGTAAAATATGCGACGGTTGCCGCTTACGTTCTGCTCTTTATCTATCTGATATTTTTTGTGGGTGGAATTATATATTCAAGCGCAACATAACGTATAAAAGAGCGCAAATTATGCCATTATTAATTATGAATGGACAGAATTTGCAGTGCGCTTATCGAAAAAATAAATACGCTTACGGGCGTAGGGCGGTACGTTATAATATCCGAAGACGAGTTTTTGGAGTGCTTTGCCGAGGGCGAAGAACCGACCGACGGAGAGCTGAAAAAAGCGCTTAAAGGGCTTATTGCAGAGGGATTTATCGATTTGAAGTATTCCAGCGGCAACATGTTCTGCGTGGCTCCGCTGAAAAAATACATGGCGGAAGAACCCGAAGAGCAGCCCGAACCGAACGGTTTGCCCGTACCGATTACTTCGGAGAGCGGATATGCGGGATTAAAGACTTTTGCCGCGGCGTTTGCCGGCGGCATGGCGGGAAGTCTTATAATTTCGCTTATATTCGCGTTTGTCTGATGTTATCCAAGCACGAAAACGAAGTTATGTCGGCGGTATACAGCCTGTGCGACGGCACGGACGGCTGCCTCGTTTCACCGCTGGATATTCTGTCCGTACTGCCAACTAAGCGCCGTTTCACGCCAGAAAGATTGGACGGAATTTTGACCGATCTGCAAAGCGACGGGTATTTTGACCTTATTTCTTCCGAGAGAAAGGGCGAAAAGATGTATGTAATCAATCTGAAAGAAAGCGGACTTGCTTTCAAGCGCGAAGCGCACCGCCGCCGCCGCGACGTAACGTTCAGAATATTCCTTGCGTTCATAGGCGCTTTTGCAACATTTATTTTCGGACTTATTTTGAAAACTCTTTTCGGCGGATAACGCAGATAAAGCGAAAATCCGCATAAAAAGCCGCGCGGGGCGCGTTTTAACGCGCCCCGCGCGGCTTTCTCAAATTATAAACAACTTCTTGCGCCGTTTTATAAGTATCACCGCATTTTTTGCTGTTTGACCTTTTCATCTACGACGTGACGCTTTTGCAGTTCGTCAATTATATCGGCGGTGGAAATACCCATCTGCGCCATCAGTACGAAAACGTGATAGCAAAGATCGGCGATTTCGAACACCGTTTCGGCCTTGTCGCCGCCCTTGCCCGCCACAATGACTTCGGTACATTCTTCACCCACTTTTTTAAGTATCTTATCTATGCCGCTTTCAAACAGATAACTTGTATATGAACCCTCCTTCTTTTCCGTCCTTCTGCCGTCAATCAGCTTATAAAGCCCGTCCAGAGAAAACTCTTTCAGTCCGTCCGAGATATAAACATAGTCGTTGAAGCAGCTTTCCGTGCCAAGATGGCAGGCGGGTCCGTCCTTTACCACCTCCACGGCAAGCGCGTCGCGGTCGCAATCGGCTTTTATAAAGACGATGTGCTGGAAATTCCCCGAAGTTTCGCCCTTGCGCCAAAGCCGTTGCCTTGAACGCGAAAAAAAGCAGGTTTTGCCCTCTTTTATACTGATTTTTAAACTTTCGGCGTTCATGTACGCGACGGTAAGCACTTCCTTTGTGTAATGGTCGGTAACCACTGCGGGAATAAGACCGTTTGAATCGAATTTTAAATCTTCTATCTTCAACATAATATTTACAACCTCACTTCTATCGCGCTCTCTTTAAGCGCTTTTTTCAATTGCGCGATTTCTATTTCTCCGAAGTGGAACACAGAAGCCCCAAGCCCCGCGTCCACGTTGACGGTTTTAAAAAGCGTAATAAAATCCCGTATACTGCCCGCGCCGCCGCTTGCGATAACGGGAATGTTGACGGCTTTTGTTACGGCTTCCAACATTTCAAGGTCGAAGCCGCCTTTGACCCCGTCGGTATCTATGCTGTTGACGACTATCTCGCCCGCGCCCGAACGCTCGCCGAACTTAGCCCATTCAAGCGCGTCAATGCCCGCGTTTTCTCTGCCGCCCTTTGAAAAAATAGTGAATTTTCCGTCCACGCGCTTTACGTCCATTGAAAGAACCACGCACTGGTTGCCGTACCTTTCAGCCGCCTTTGAAATGAGTCCGGGATATCTGATTGCGCCCGAATTTACGCTGACCTTATCCGCGCCGCATTTTAAAACGCGGTCAAAGTCGTCGACGGTATTTATGCCGCCGCCCACCGTAAGCGGAATAAAAATTTTGCGCGCGACTTCTTTTAAAATTTCGGTGAACAAGGCGCGTCCCTCGAAAGAAGCGGTAATATCGTAAAAGACAAGCTCGTCCGCGCCGCTTTCGGAATATTTTTCGGCAAGTTTTACAGGGTCGTCAACGTCGTTCAGACCCTTAAAGTTGGTTCCTTTCACCACCCTGCCGTCCATTACGTCAAGACAGGGAATTATTCTTTTCGACAGCAATTCGGCTCCGCCTCCGTTTTATATATTTTTACGGCATTTTAAATCTGCCCTGCAAAAGGCTGCAAAATTTCACTTTGCGGCGGCTATTGCGGCTTTTAAATCAATCTTTCCCTCATAAAGGGCTTTGCCCAATATTACGGCATGAACGCCCATTTCTTTAAGGGCTTTTACCTCTTCGATGTACGTTACGCCGCCCGACGCCGTGATTTCAAGCCCCCGTATCTTGACAAGTTTGCGGTAAACTTCAAGATTGGCGCCCTGCATAGTGCCGTCGCGCGAAATGTCCGTATATATCACGCTTTTTACGCCTATACCCGCAAGTTTTTCACAGAAACCGACCGAATCTGTTTCAGTTATCTCTTTCCACCCGTTTATTGCAACTTTGCCTTCCGCCGCGTCCACGCCCACGGCAATTCTGCCGCCGAACTTTTTGACCATGCGCTCCGTAAAGCTAAAATCTTTTACGGCAGCCGTACCCAGAATGACCCTGCCTGCGCCCGCGTCAAGATAGCCTTGTATGCGCTCTTCCGTGCGGATGCCGCCGCCGATTTCAACAAACATATCCGTTGCGGAAATAATATCTTTCACGCTTCGGACGTTATCCGCTTTGCCGCTCTTCGCCCCGTCCAAATCGACTGCATGCAGGTATGCGGCGCCCTCGGCCTTGAATTTTTTTGCCGCCTCTGCGGCGGTAAGCGCGTAATTTGTGACTTTGCCGTAGTCGCCCTTTAAAAGGCGCACGACCTTGCCGTCCAGAATGTCTATGGCGGGAAATATCCGCATACTTAAACCTCCGCAAACGCCTTTAAAATTTTCAACCCGACCCTTCCGCTCTTTTCGGGGTGAAACTGCGTGCCGAACACCTTCCCCTTGCCGACGGCCGCCGTTACGTCAACGCCGTATTCCGTCGTTGCGATCAGGCTTTCTTCACAGTTTTTGACGTGGTAGGAATGGACGAAATAGACGTAGTCGCCCTCGTTTACATACTTGAAAAGCAGATTGCTCTTCACAAAATGCAAACTGTTCCAGCCCATGTGCGGCACTTTAAGTCCCACGTCTGCGGACAGCGGGCAGACCTCGCCCGACAAAAGCCCCAGACCGACGTGCTCGCCGTATTCGTAGCTCTTTTCAAACAAAAGCTGCATGCCGAGGCAAATTCCCAAAAGCGGCGTACCCTGCGCGGCGACCTCTTTGATAAAATCGAAAAGTCCGCTGTCTTTGAGCTTTTTCGCGGCGTCGCCGAACGCACCCACTCCGGGGAGAATCACCCTGTCGCATGAGGATATAAAATTTTTATCGGCGGATATGGCGCAATCCAGCCCGAGCGAGTTCAAAGAGCTCTTCAAGGAAAACAGATTGCCCGCGCCGTAATCCAAAACGGCTATCATAACACGCCCTTGCTTGACGGCACGCCGCCGCCCACGACCTTAGCCGCGGCCGATATTGCGCGGGCAAACGCCTTAAATACGCACTCTATTATGTGGTGGGTGTTCTTACCGTAAAGTTTTTTGAAGTGCAAAGTTACACCAGCTTCACGCGCGAACGCCATGAAAAACTCTTCAGTAAGTTCGGTGTCGAAAAGCCCGACTTTGCGGACTGTTTCCCCGTCCTCGCCGTCAAGAACCTTTGCCGCAGGCAGCTCCACGTCGAAGTTGAGATATCCCCTGCCGCTTATATCCACAGCGCAGAGAATAAGCGCCTCGTCCATGGGCAAAACGACGTGCGCATAGCGCGCTATACCCGCCTTGTCGCCCAAAGCGTTTTTGAAAGCCCTGCCAAGCGCAATGCCTATATCTTCTGTCGTGTGGTGAAAGTCCACGTCCGTATCGCCCGCGCACTTTACGCAAAAACCGAATTTTGAGTGCACGGCAAAAAGTTCAAGCATATGGTTCAAAAATCCGCAACCCGTATCTACGGCGTACGTTCCGCCGTCCAAATCGAGCGAAAGCGATATATCCGTTTCCCTCGTCTTTCTCGAAATTTCAAAACTCCTCATAGCGATAAAATCTCCTTGACAGATTTAAAAAGTAAATCCACCTGTTCGTCCGTTCCGACGGTTATTCTTACAAAATCCTTTATGCGTTCATCGGGAAAATGTCTTACAAGAATACCGCGCTCGCGCAGCAGCCCGTACAGCGTCAACCCCGCAACGGCGTTGTGCCTTGCAAGCACAAAATTAGCCTTTGAAGGCAGGACGTCAAAGCCGAGCCGTTTAAGCCCTTCAATAAGCCGTTCGCGCGAGCATATTATGCGGTCAACGCAAGTTTTGAAATAGTCCACGTCGCGCATGGCTTCCGCCGCAACCGCCATGGAAAGCCTGTTGACGTTGTAGGGATTGAAGGAAAACTTTACGCGGTTGATATCCCCGATTAGCCCTCTATTCGCCACGGCGAACCCCACGCGCGCGCCCGCAAGCGAACGCGACTTTGAAAAGGTCTGCACGACGACAAGATTTTTATAGTTTTCAGTGAGTCCGACGGCAGATTTTCCGCCGAAATCCACATACGCTTCATCAATTATAACAACGTTTACGGGGTTGGATTTTACAATCTTTTCAATGCTTTCAAGGGGCAAATATATGCCCGTCTGCGCGTTGGGATTGGCGAGAACGACCGTTTTTCCGCAATTCATATAGGGGGCTATATCGACAGTGAAATCCCCTTTAAGCGGAATTTCTTTGTAATCCACGCCGAAGAAGCCCGCGAACACCTTATAAAACCCGTAGGTTATATCGGGAAAGAGCGCGCCGCCCTGACAAAACGCCGCAAAACAGAAAGCCAAAACCTCGTCGGAGCCGTTTGCGGATATGACGTTTTCGGGATTGACCCCGTAATATGCCGCAATTGCGGCGTTCAGCGCCCCGCATTCAGGGTCGGAATAAAGGCGCAAGTTATTCAGCCGTTCACCGCTCACGGCGCCGACCGCGTACTTTGACGGAAAGTAAGGATTTTCGTTGGTGTTGAGTTTTATATAGTCCCTTTTGGGTTGTTCGCCCGGAACGTACGGTTGGAGGGACTGCAATTTTTTATTCAGAAAGTCGCTCATTTTACCCGTACCGCTATGCTTTCGCCGTGCGCCGTAAGCCCCTCGGAATTTGCAAAGGCGATTATGCCGTCTGCGGCGCTTTCAAGCGCTTGTTTTGTATAATAGACGTACTGCGTGGTTTTTACGAAGTCGTCCACGCCGAGCGGCGAGGCAAAGCGCGCCGTTCCGCTTGTAGGCAAGGTATGGTTTGCGCCCGCGAAGTAGTCGCCCACCGCTTCGGGAGTGTTATATCCGAGGAAAACCGAGCCCGCGTTTTTGACCTTTTCCAACCACTTTTTCGGCTCTTTTACGCAAAGTTCAAGGTGCTCGGGCGCATAGGCGTTGGCAAGCTGTAAAGCCGCCTCCAAATCTTCAGTCACAATAATTTTGCAATTGTTTTCAAGCGAGGCTTTTGCTATTTCCCGCCTCGGGAGAAGCTCCGCCTGCCGTAAAAGTTCAGCCTCCACCCCGTCGGCAAGCGGCGCGCTGTCCGTAACGAGGATAGCCGACGCCAGAACGTCGTGTTCAGCCTGAGATAAAAGGTCCGCCGCAACGTGGACGGGATTTGCCCCGCCGTCGGCAAGCACCAAAATTTCACTCGGTCCCGCAACCATATCTATCCCGCACGCAATGCCCGAAACAAGCTTTTTCGCCGTTGCGACGTATGCGTTGCCGGGACCCGTTATGACGTCCGCCTTGGGCACGCTCTCCGTGCCGTACGCAAGCGCGGCTATTGCCTGCGCCCCGCCTATTTTGAATATTCTGTCAACCTTGCATAAAGCGGCGGCGGCTAAAATTTCTTTTTTAACCTTTCCGTCCGCTTTTACGGGCGTACACATGACCACCTCTTCCACGCCCGCTATTCTTGCGGGGATTGCGTTCATGAGTACGGTTGAAGGATATGCCGCCGTGCCGCCCGGGACGTAAATGCCCGCGCGGGCCACGGGAGTGACCTTTTGCCCGACTATCCTGTCGCCTTCGTCGATTTCGAATCCCGCGCGCTTTTGAAGCTTATGAAATTTTTCTATATTGGCAACAGACGCCTTTAAAACTGATATATATCGGGGGGAAAGCGCGCTTAACGCATCTTCCGTTTCCTCCTTTGAAACTTCAAGGCTGTCGCCCGTATATCCGTCGAATTTGGCGCAGAACGCCCTTAGCGCACCGTCGCCGCCCTTGCGCACGGCGGAAATTATTTGCTTTACCGCGCCTTCGACGTTGGACGTCAGCTCTTCGCGCGCGCCGAACAGTTCTTCTGCGGATTGCCCCGCATATATTATGCGTTTAATCATTGTCAATAACTCCTTTAAGTTTGTCGGCGATGCCGCTAATTTCCCCTCTTTTGAACTTGAAAGCCGCCTTGTTGGCAATCAGCCTTGTGCTTATTTCCGCCACCTCTGTAACGACGTGCAGATCGTTTTCGCGGAGAGTTGTGCCAGTTTCAACAATATCGAAAATTACGTCCGAAATGCCGAGCACGGGGGCAAGTTCTATTGAGCCGTTAAGTCTGATTATCTCCGTCGACCTGCCCAGCGAAGAAAAGTACTTTTCCGCACTGAGCACAAACTTTGTCGCTACGCGCAGGGGACGAGAAAAGTCGTCTTTAAAATCCGACTTCGCCGCAACGCACATGCGGCATTTGCCAATTTTAAGGTCCATAAGCTCGTACACGTCGGGGCGGGCTTCATCGAGGATATCCTTGCCCACAACGCCGACGTCTGCCGCTCCGAGTTCCACATAGACGGTGACGTCCGAAGGCTTCACCCAGAACAGGTTCACTCCGCTTTCGGGGTCGCTAAAAACCAGTTTTCGGCTGTCTTTGGAAAAATCCGCGCAGCCGTAGCCTATTTTTTCCAAAAGGGCATACGCCTTTTCACCCAGCCTGCCCTTGGGAAGTGCAATATTAATCATTTATCCGCCTCCGCAGAAATAATTTCGCCCCCGAAATTATCGGGCAATTCACGGCACAGCAGAACCCTGCGCCCCTCTCCCCTCAGTTTCTGTGCGGCAGAAAACGCGTTTTCCGCGCTTGAATCATTGTATAATACGGCTATTTCGGGCATATCGGGAACGGCTTCAAGATATTTGCCGAGTTCGCCGAGGTACAACGCGAAGCCGACGGCCTGCGCCCGTTTTGCGAATTTTGTAAGAAGTTTATCATATCTGCCTCCCGACAGAACGGCGCGCGGCATGCCCGAAACATAGCCCTTGAATATCAATCCGTTATAATATTCGGCGTCGCCCACTATGGAAAAATCTATTTCCGCCCTGCCGCCAGACAGGTTTATCATTTCTTCAAGCTCGGCTATTTCCGCAGAGATATCCAAAATTTCCGCAATGCCGCGGAGGACGGACAGCGCCGTAAGGGGTTCCGCGGGCAGAGAAATAAGTTTTTCAAAGGCTGCCGCCGCGGCGGGTTCGATATCGCGTTCCTTTGCGAACCGCACAAAATCGTGCGCGTTCTTTTCACGCAGACATTTAACGGCGAAATCTTCCCCCTCGGCCGAAAGCCGCATAAACTTCAACGCTTTGACTATTACGCCCATATGGGAAGCGTCTATGACGAAATCCCTTTCAACGCAGTCAAGCGTGGCGAACATAAGCGAGCAAATTTCCGCTCGGGCGACAAAATCAACCTTACCTATAACTTCCACCCCGATCTGTCTGACATCAGAAAATCCAGCGGAGGACTTTCTGTAAACGGTTTCGTCGTAAAACAGCTTGCGCGTGCCCGCAACGGGCAAATTTTTTACGATGCTTAAAGTTACGTCGGGGCGGAGCGCAAGAAGTTTTCCGCCCGCATTGAACGCAACTACGTCCTTTTCGGCAAGAAAGCTTTCGTTTTCGGCATAAAGCGAGTATTCGTCGAACCCGGGCAGGCGGTATTCTTCATAGCCGTAACTTTTGTACAGGGATTTAAGGCGCAGGGCGATTCGCTCCTCCCGTCCGATAAAATCGGCAATCATTCTTCATCCCCCGCAACGCCGTCGCCCACGAACGAGCGATAGCCGCCGCTGCCGTGACTTACGCTGCGGGAAACTCTGCTTATGGTTGCGCTGGAAAGTTCGGTTTTTTCTATAATTTCCACATAGGTTTTGCCCTGCAAAAACAGTTTTGCCGCATACGCCCTTAAAGCCATCTGCTCCACCTCTTTATAAGTGCACAAATCCTCCAAAAGCGCCCTGCAATCTTCCTTTGTCTTTAACTTTAAAAAAATTCCGTATAACTCGTCTATATGCTTTTCCAAAATCTTGCTGTCCATAAGCCGCCTCCTCGACGTTTTTAATGTGAACGCTACGCTTTTTAGTTTATTATACTTTATTGCGCTAAATTAGTAAAGTAATTTTAATATAAAAATTGCCGTTTTTTTAAAATATATATAAAAGATTTATATAAAAGGAGATGTGAACGGCTGAGCGGATTCGCGATATGCTTGCAATAATAAATACAACGATTACACGACAGGCGGAAAATTACTTTCAATATCGACGACGACCACCTCGGGACGGTTGAAAAGTCTGAGGGGACATTCGGAATTGCCCAGCCCGCGCGATATTATCATGTGCGTTTTGCCGAGAACGTGCTCCCCTGAGGTAAGTTTGGGAAATAACCCCTGTCCCGGCGCATATATTCCCCTGCCCGTAAACGGTATGCGCCACTGCCCGCCGTGCGCATGCCCGCAAAAAACCAAATCATAACCTGCGGCGGCATATTTTTCAAAATATTGGGGCATATGCGCAAGCAAAATTTTATTTTCCGATGAAGGCGTAATTTTTTCAACGGTGCCGTTTTTGAGGGACGCGCAGTTCAGCCCTACAACCGTAAGCCCGCAGATATTGTGCGCGCAATTATCCAGAACGACCGCGCCCGCCTCCTTTAAATGTTTGCGGAAAAAGCGGTAGCTTATGTTGCGCATTTCATGATTGCCCGAAACATACAGCACGGGCGCTATGTTTGAAAGAGTTGAAACAACTTCCAACGCGACGGAGATATCGCGCTTTCTGTACATGTGAATTATATCGCCCGTAATAACGATAAAGTCGGGGCGCGACTTTGCAACGGCCGAAACAAGGCGCTTGTTTTTATGACCGAAGCTTTTGCCGTGCAAATCGGAAAGCTGAACTATTCTTACGCCTTTTTGCACGGGCAAACTTACGCTATAACGGGTGGTTTGAAGTCGGCTGTTATTCAGTCGGACGAACAGCATGACGAGCAGCAAGCCCGCAACTATTCCCGAAATAACGTAAAATGCAATCATTTAAACCCTCGCTATAATTCTATGAATTTTTTTGCCCTGTTCTTTGAAATGGCGTTCGTACTCGGTTTCCACGTCTCCGTTGGCAACCGAATCCCAATCTTCCGATTTAAATAAAATTTCATATCCCGATTGGGCATAGCTTTCAAGAGAAAATTCATAAAGCTCGGGATTATCCGTCTTTTGCACTATCTCGCCGCCGTCTATAAGCAATTTTTTGTACCTTTCCAAAAATCGGGGATGCGTCAGCCTTTGCTTTTTATATCCCTCTTTGGGCAGAGGATCCGAAAAATTGAGGTAAATTTTTGCCACGGAACGTTCGGGTATGTACCGTTCCAGAACCTGTGCGGCACAGTTGAAAAAGTGGATATTTTCAAGTCCCTCAGCCTTGGCGCGCTCCAACGCCACGATAAGCACGTTGGAAATTTTTTCGCATGCGAGAAAGTTGATATTCCTTTCCCTGCCCGCAAGCCCGCAGATAAATCCGCCCTTGCCGCAACCTATTTCAAGATATACGGGATTTTCGTTGCCGAAAATAGCTTTATAGTCGATATAATCCTTAATTCCTGCCGCAACGCGCATATCCTTTTCGGAAAGATCTGCGGCGGTAAGCAACGTTCCGAAGCCCGAAAGCCTTTTATCCAGATTGTTCTTTCTACGCATTCTCATACACAAAAGTTTAACATATCATATGCAAAAACGCAAAGCAAAATTCGGTCACATATTTATTTTAAAAAGATTTTCACGGTTTGCGTTTAAGCCGAACGGCACGACTTATAAATAAGCGTCGGGTGAAAAAAATAAATTTCGGGCCGATCGGCCGCAGCGTCGGGCGGCGGCGACCCAAAGGAGTATTCTTTTGACGGTTATTGAAATTATAGACATTTTCACCTTTTACGGTGTGGACGTGGTTTTGCTTGCGGCATTGACCGCAGTCGTCGTGCAGGTGTGCAAGCTCACATTTTTAAAAAACGTGCCCAAAAAGTTCATTACATTCCTTCCCGTTATTCTCGGCGTCGTCTTTTATGCCGTTTATGCGGCGATATGGAACCTTGACTTTTTATACGTTTTTGAACACTTCGGCTATATTGTCGAGGGCGGAGTTTCAGTGGGGGCCGTTGCGACTTTACTATACGTTTTTTACGAGCAATTCATGCGCGGACAGGGGCCTGCGGATACGGGGGAAGCGGTCGTTTTCTCTCTTATCGACGGCTACGTCGAAACGGAAAGCGCGGAAGAGACGGCAAAGCTGATTTGCGAAATACTTTTAAGCGATACCGACGAAGGCGCTGAAAAAACTAAGGCGATTTTGACGGAAAACGCGAAAGAGGGCATTACCGAAACGGACGTAAGTCTGTTGACAGACCTTATAATTGAAACTTTTGCGCACATCGCCACGGAATAAACCGTAGAACTGCGGGGCGGCGGACCTTTTGGTCCGCCGCCCTTGCTTGCCCGTTAAAATCAGTTGACGCTCTTTATCTTTACGTCATACCGCACGTCCATTTTTGAAAGAACTTCCGACGACAGCTCTTCAAAATACTTATAATGGAATTCGTGCAAAAGCCGTCTTATGCCCAGAACGTCGCAGTCGTGTTCACGGATAATTGAAATCAAATCTTCCATGCGGGAAATTATCTCTTCCCCGGCGGCTTTTAAAACTTTTTCGGGGACGAGGTCGTCCTTTGAAGTTTCATTCGGGTTCACCGCTTCTCTTGCTCCCTGAATTTGCGCCTTTGCGGAAAAATGCAAGGTTACGGTAGGCTTTCCGTCCTCTATTTTCAAAGATATACCGCCGCCCGCATTTTTGAGCCCCAAAGTATAGTCGGTTCCGTCCGCGGCGCACGGCACGACGGCAAGCCGGATTTCGTTTTCAAGTATATTGAGCGCGAAAGATTGGCGCTCGTCCAAAATGCCTTTGAACTTACCCCCCGCAAATATCGCCGTCTTGCGCGACGTAAATTCAACCTGCGAGCCTCCGCCCGACTGCTGAGACGAACCGCCTCCGCTTCCGCCTTCCGAACTTCCGCCGCCCGTCTCCTCTCCGCCGACCCGATCGTCGCCGCTTTCCGACGTGCCCGACTTATTTGCCTCAATATAAGGCATATAGCAAGCCGCGCTGACCGAAAAATTGGTCATGGCGATATCCTTTAAATTTACAGCCGAAACGTTTGCGGATTTTACGAGTTCGGGCGAAAGTATTCTGTTCAGCGCCTCCACGTTCATATCTTCTCCCGTCGACGCCTCCATAGACAGCATATCCGCCGCCTTGCCCTTGCACATGGCGACCTGCACGGTAAGTTCGGAATAGTTTTTCCTGTAAAAACAACTTAGAACGCGGAAAAGCTCTTCTTCCTTGCAGCTATCGCCCAAAAGAATAAGCTTGCAGAAAAGCAGTTTGGGGTAAAACCCCGTTTTGGAATTTATTTCGTTCAACGCGTCCGAAATCGTGTAGCCGCTGCCCTGCACTTCCGTGTATTGCACGTTGTCTCCGCTTTGCGAGGGCCGCGGTACGGCCATCTGCGCCGTGACGAGCACTTCCCCGTCCTCTACGTCTATCCCGACCGCGGTAATTATAGACGTTTTATGAATATCGACAAGCCCGAAATCGTTGGTAAAAAACAGCACGAGCAAAGCAAGCAATAAAAGCCAATATATAACGACGGAGAACCGACTTCTCTTTCTATCCATTTTTATCCCCCATAACCTTTCAAGCCCTCCTTCCCAACGCCCAGACGCTTAAAGGAATCACCGTGGCAAATAGAATGAAGACTATCCACATCCAATCCGAGAACACCTGCAAAATACCGAAGAAATAATGATTGCACGCTATTACTATGGCGGCAAGCGCAACGTTCACCGCAAGAGATAAAATTCCCGTATTTTCATACCCCGTACATGCGGCAAGACACTGCACGGCAAGCTGGATATTGAGTACAAGAGCGAAAAGCATTACGATTTCAAGAATATACAGCGCGATGAGGTCTATTCTGCCTATGGCATCTGTTGCGGGGAAAAACAGCGAAGTTTTTGAAACGGCAAACTGTCTTGAAAGGGTTATGCCGCCGTAAATTCCGTAAAAAATAAACAGGAAAAACAATACAATAAGCGCGCCGCCCGCATAGGACAGAGTAATCTTTGCCGCGTCGCCCTTTTTATAGCGGAACCTGCCCATGAACATCAGCAGATATCCCGGTTCGGCAAAGCGGTAAGCCGTTCTTAAAGCGCCGCCGAACACCCCGCCGACGGGCGTTTTAAGAACGGGCAAGAGAGCGGACGGCTGTACTTCGCCCAAGGACATTCCGAAAATCGCCGCCAGAGATATTATTAAAAGGGGCAGACAGATATCTGCGCACCTGCCTATATTTTCAAAGCCCCTGCTGCCCGCGTAAACCGCAAAAAAGAAAAACGGCAGAAAGACCGCGAGCGAGGGCACTGTGTCGTAAAAAATGGCGTGGACGTACAGTTTTTGTTCGAAAAGCGGCACGATGGCGCACAGTATAAAAAATGCGGCGAAAAAGCCCATCACAACGCGCGCGCCCACCGTTCCGATATTCGACTGCAACAGCCCGAAAAAGGTTTTATCCGTACGCGAACACAGGTAGCTTACCGACCAGATAACCGCGCCCTGAATTGCGAAGTCTATAAGAGCGGAGAACAACAGATCCCTGCCGCTGAAACCGGCGAGCTGCGTGGGATACAGCAACAGCCTTGACGCTACGGTATAAGCGAGCATGATAAAACATATCTGCCTTACGCTAATCTTCGTTTTCACTTGTTTTAAGCCTCACTCTTTGTTTTGTTTTAAATGCCTGAGGACGTTTTTTAAGCGAATACATATTCGCCTTTACCATGCTGTCGTACAAATCGTTTTTGATAAGGGGCGCAAACGGCGCGACGAGCGGAACGCCGTAGGACTGCTCCGTGACGAGATAACACAACACAAACGCTATGCCTAAAACCACGCCGAAGGGCCCTATACTGCCCGCTATTATGAGAAATATCCAGCGGAGGGTCGTTGATGTTTCCACAAAATCGGGCACGGTATACAGACAGATAGCCGAAAAAGCTATAATTATTATCGCGGGCGTGGAAATTATGCCTGCCTTGACCGCCGTATCGCCCAAAACCAACGCGCCCACCACCGACAGGGCAAGCCCAACGTATTTGGGCATTCTTATGGAGGCTTCGTTTAAAACTTCGAGGACGAACAGCGTTAAAAACATTTCAACGCTGGGCGAAAGAGGAAGTCCCGAAACGGAGCTTGAAATTTTTAAAAGCAACCGAAAAGGTATTATCTGAATTTTGAAAAGCTGAGCCGAAACGTAGAGCGCGGGCAGAAAAATGCCTATCAGTACGGACAATATGCGCAAAACGCGCAAAACGGTAGCGCGGTAGGAAACTATATAATAATCTTCGCCCGATTGGAAGTCCTCCGTAAGCATATAGGGCACGGTGAGGGCTATCGGAGAACCGTCCACAAGAATACCCACCCTGCCTTCCGAAATTTTAGAACAGAAAATATCGGGTTTTTCCGCAGTGCCGTTGCGTTTGAAAAGAGAGCGCGGTCTGTCCGAAATGAACTGGGAGATATAAGAGGAATCGGGCACGACGTCTATCTTCTTTTCAAGTATTTCTCTTTCAACCCGTTCGGGAAGTCCCTCGGGGCAGACCCCTTCAAGATAGACCAGCGCCACGGCGGTTTCCGAACGCTGCCCGACTTTTACGGTCTTTATCTGCAATTTATCGCTTTTCAACCGCTTGCGGACAAGTCCCATGTTGGTCTTTATATCTTCTATAAATCCCTCTCTGGGCCCTTTGACCGCTATCTGCGTGGGCGGCTCGGCAATGGCGCGGACGGGCGGGCTTTTAAGACCTATTATAAAGAAGTCCTTTTCCCCGTCTACAAACAAAACGGCGTTGCCGTCCGAAATTTCTTTTATGGCGTTATCTATGCCTCCGCCGTCCTTTACTTCGGGCGAGGCTAAAAGAAGTTTTACCTCTTCAAGCGCGGCATCCTCTTCCACCGCCCTCAAAGGCTTTACGACAAGTTCGCCCAAAAGCTGCTTGTCCGCAATGCCGTCGGCGTAGATTGCGGCGAACTTTTTGCCCTTTTCCGATTTGAATTCGAAAACGAGCACGTCCTCGGACGCAAGAATCTTTTTCACCGCTTTTATGTTGCTTTTCAAAGTAACCATAAAAATATTATGTATTAAAAAAATATAAAAATACCGCAGCAAACGCTTGACAAACATTACTATGCAATGTATAGTATCAGACAAAACGGGGTATGCAATGGACATTCAGCTTAAAAAGGGAGTTCTTGACGTGTGCGTTTTATACACGCTTTCCAAGGGCGAAAGCTACGGCTACAAAATAATAAGCGACCTTCAGGGTGTTATAGAGATTTCCGAAAGCACTCTTTACCCCATTTTGAAGAGGCTGGAAGCGGGCGGATATCTTACGACGCGCACCGTAGAACACGGCGGCAGACTCAGGCGGTACTACAAGATAACCGATCCCGGGTTGAAAAAGTTCCGCGACGGCAGGGGCGATCTTCAGGAAATAAACGCAATTTATAAGAAAATTTTCGTGGGTACGGTATGATTTATGTGCCCGTTGCGAATAGTTGCAACGTGAGTTTTTCCGAATAATATAATACGCCGCCGCGCGCCTTAACGGCGCGCGGCGGCTTCTTCGTTTGACAAAGTAATTTTTCGGTGATATCATATGCCTTGATAAAAAGAGGTAATTTATGAAGTACGATTACGACGCGCAATATTTCAATCCCGAACACGTTTTGGACTGCGGGCAGATTTTCCGCTTTACGCCCTACAAACAGGGATATTTCGTCATTTCCGCAGATAAGGCGTGCTACGTTCATTCCGACGGGGTAAAAACCGTAATCGAGAGCGACGATATTGGCTACTTCCGCCGCTTCTTCGACCTTGACAGGGACTACGCGGAAATTGTAGAGAGGGCGAAAAGCTACGGCGTGCCCCTATTATCCCGCGCCGCCGAGGAATGTAAGGGACTGCGGCTTTTGAACCAGAACAGCGAAGAGATGATATATTCCTTTATAATTTCCCAGAACAACAACATACCGCGGATAAAGTCGATTATATCGAGGATATGCGAGGGCTTGGGCGAAAAGAGGAGTTTTATGGGCGAGGAATATTACGCCTTCCCCTCCACCCCTGCGCTTGCGGCGGCGGGCAGGGAATTTTTCAGGAACGCGGGGTGCGGCTACCGCGACGCATACCTTGCCGAAACTTCCGCAAGGATATCGGCGGAGGGCATTGAAAGGCTTAACGGACTTGACGGAGAAACGCTAAAACGCGAACTTCTTACATACAAGGGTATAGGCGGGAAGGTTGCCGACTGCATTGCGCTTTTCGGTTTTTCCAGACGGAACGCGTTCCCCGTGGACACCTGGATGGAAAAGGTGTACAGGGAGGACTTTAACGGAGAGCTTAAAGACCGCAAAAGCATAACGAAATACTTTACGGATATGTTCGGGGAATATTCCGGTTACATGCAACAGTATTTATTTTACGGAAAAAGGAAAAACTTATAATATGCCCGATTACTTTTCACACAGCATCTGCGCGGAAATTATATACGAACGGCTTGACGCAAAGCAGCGCAGAAAAATAGAAAACAAAACGCTTTACCTGTTAGGCGCGCAGGGCGGCGACGTATACTTTATGTATAACACCATGCTTTCGCAAAACAACGTGGGGCGCAGACTGCACAGGCGTTCCGCCGTTGAAATTTTTGAAGCTTTGAAGGACGGAAACCCCTCCTATGCGGCGGGCTACGCCACGCACTACGCGCTGGATTCTACCCTGCATCCCGCAGTGTACGCCTACGAGGACAGGCACAAGACGTTTTTGTCGCACCTGCGGTTCGAAAGCGATCTGGGGCTTTATATAAGCAAATATTACGGCATGCGGCGCACAATTTTGCAGGGAGAAAAGATAGTTTCCTGCACAAGCCCGATTTACGACAATTTAAAACTTATCGACCCCACCGTTACGGTGACGGGCGTGGAGCGGTGCCTTAAAAGATATGTAAAATACACGAAACACGTTTTCCGCGCAAAGAAACAGGACTATAAATGCGATTTTGACTTTTCGGGGCTGACGGGAGCCATTGAGGACGCGGTAGAATCGGGCGTAACCGCCGTGAACTGCGTTTTAAACGGAGATATAGACGGCGAAGTTTTTTCCAAAGAGTTTTTACAGCGTTGAAAATTATTCGGCACATTTTAAATACCGCCCGCGCCCCTAAAAGGGCGCGGGCGGTGTTTAAATTCAAAACGACCCTATGCCTCGGTCAATCTGTCGTAAATGCTGTGCCGCATAAGCCTTTCGTACAGTTCGTCCTCGGTTATTTCGTCTATGAAATGTTCGCCGTATATCTGCAACACAAGGTAACGGCTGCCGTCCACAAACTTCAAGGCGTCGCGGTAGGTGGTTTCCTCACCCACTATCACATAGCGGATATCCCTGCCGCTTTTCTTCTTTTTTGCGGCAAAATTTATCTTTCTTGCAGTCGGATTTTTTTCGAACACAGAGCACAACAAAAAGCCCCCGACAATGAGCAGCGTCACGTTTCTTTGGACAAAGATAAACACAAAAACCAAACCGACAACGACGGCCACGCTTACTGCGCGGACCGCTACGTTTAAAGCTTTGGGCTTGAATAACCGTGAAAGAGCCGCGCGCGCCACCCTGCCGCCGTCAAGCGGGTACGCGGGCAATAAATTCAATAAAAGCATTGCGGCGTTTGCATAAAAGACCGTATCGGTATAGGCGTATGTAACGGGCTCGAACCACCAAAGCCCCGCAACGGCGACGCATACCGCAAGGTTGACCGCGGGCCCAGCGAGGGCAAGCTTAACCTCGTCCCGAGGGGAAATGCCCTCTATATCGCATATCGCCGCCGCACCGTACGGCATCAGCTTTATCCTTTCGCACCCGAAGCCCAGCCGCGCCGCGCAAAACATATGACCGCACTCGTGCATGAGTGCGGTCAGTGCGCATATTATAAAAACGGGCAGCCCGCCGAATACCGCAGAAAATATTCCCACCGCCATAAACAGCGGATGCACGGTTATTTTTAAGTGTTCCAGACGGGTACTTCCCCTGCAAGGGTATAGCAGTTTAAAAGCGTTTCGCCGTCGTACATAGAGATATTCACCGCGTTCGCTCCGTCCGTGTAGCCGAACGGTACGTTTACTGCAACGGCCGTTCCGACAGCCGAATAAACTGCGGAAAGCCCCGTAATTACGCTTGAAAAGGTTGAAGTGTGGTCTATACGCACTGTATAGAGGCCGCTTGAAGAGCTTACGGAAGCAACCTTTCCGCCGTAGACGGGATAAACGCAGCCCTCAGCCTGAAAGCTGATTACGCCGCTTGCCGAAACGGAAACTTCCGCGTCGGAGAGGGCGCTTGTAACGGCGGACAGCGTAAGCTCGCTATAAGTAGGCTCGGCGGCGCTGCCGTCGGACGTCAGTGAGGTTATGAAAGTATTAATGACCGTATTTGGCAGGAAAAAATTAGTTAAAAAGATTGCGAAAGCAAGCACAACCACCGCAACCATTTCGGCTATGAGTACCGTCCCGCCCCTGTCGCCGAAATTTATAGCGGCACGCTTTTTTTCGGGTTTGGGGGGATCGGAAAGGTCTTCGGCATACACATACGCCCCCACGCGTTCGTTAACGCTGTCTACTACGATGTCTTTGAGCTCCTCGCGGGGCTCTTCCTGCGGCTGTGCCTTTTTACGTTTGAAAATACTCTTCTTTTTTACCACGTTGACGGTGTTAACGGGTATTTCAAGCATCTCGGCATAATCTAACTGTTCGTTCATATCGTCCTCCGAAATTTTAGGTCTATCCTAACTTATGCCGAAAGCTTTTATTTTAGAACAATTTTTTGAAGCGGCGAATATAATGAATGTGCCGATTTTCAAAATTCTACGGTTTTTATTTTCGGAAGGACTGCAAAGCGTAGGCCGCCGCCCGCTTAAAAACGGGCGGCGGCCGTTCCTTAAATATTATTAATCGTTATCCGATAGAGCGGGGATTGTTATCATAAAGCCCTCACCGTTGCCTACAACTTGGGGAAGAGAACCGTCCCACTTTGACAGATATTCTATATACTTCATATATTCGGCGATATCCGAACCTGTGTGCAGTTCGTCGAAAACAATTGTGTAAACAGTTTCATAGACGTACCCGCCTTCCGCATTTTCGGCAACGATTGTATTTTCGTTTACGGTATATCCCAGCATGCGCGCTATTTCCACGCTTTTAAGCATAATCGCCTTAGCTTCCGCCGAAGCCGCCGCCACCTGCGCGTCCGCCTCCGCCTGAGCTTTTGCAAGCAACGCCTGCGCCTCCTGTTGGGCTACGTACAGTGCCGCTTCCGCCTGTTCCTTTTTCTTTTCGTTTTCGTACTGGGCTTGCAATTTTTCTTGCTGGGCGGTCATTTTTGCCTCTACCGCCGCCTCGAACGCTTCCGAGAAGGTTATATCTGTTAGCACAGCGCTGTTGAACGTCACATAATATTTGTCGCCGATCGCGTCGGAAATTTCTTTTTCGACCGTGGGCGAAATGGTATTTCTTTGCTCTATCAGCATTTCCGCCTGATATTGCGAAAGCGTGGCTTTTGTGCGCTCTATGGCGACGCTTTGTATCCTGTTGGTAAGGGCTTCGAGTCCGCCGTAATTTAAGGCTATTTCTTCAACGTTGTCCTGACGTATCTGGAACTGTATTACCATTGAAATTTCCATGGATTGCGCGTCCGAAGTGTACGCGTCCATGTTGATTTCCACCTGCTGAACCTTTGCATCGTATTCTTCATAATTGCGCACGAGCCATAAATCGAAATACGTGCCCGGTCCTTCCACGTCGCAGATAACGCCCATCTGCTTTACGACCGCAACCGACCCTGCCTCTACGGTGTGGAACGAAGCGGGAACCATGACGAGGAGCAAAAGCCCGACGACTATCATACTTGCAGGAATGGCGATATGTACGGTTTTGCCGCCCTTTCTTTTTACCTTGATATAGCTGTTATAAGCGACGATCGCCGCGCCCGCAACGATAATTGCGATAAATATTATCGCCGTGATAAAAGTGAAAATCATATTTAAAAACCTCTCTTTATTGCTTTAAACGTTTCGGCTGACCGCGCCGCCGAAGAAAATAAAAAACCCGCAACACACCGTATCGGTTTGTTACGAGTCTCATTTTTTAAAACTACCCGAGCGTTTTCACGCCGTATTGACGGTTTGTTACATTTGAAAGCTTTTCCGCAGTCAAACGCAAATTACTCCCTCTGTGCCCTTGCGGGCAACCTTATTCCGTTTACGCATTTATACTAACACAACCTGAAAGGTTTGTCAAGTATTTGTCAAGTATTTAAGTAAAATTTTATCGATATTTTTTTATTTATTTAATACCTTGCCGCCGCGCGTTTTCGGACGGGCGGCTGTCAAATTAACGGTTTTACCGTTTCATAAATTAAATCCGAAAGGGCGGCGAATTTAGCGGGCGACAGAGTTTCTCCCCGCGCCTTTAAATCTATTCCGCCTGCGGCGACGATTTCTTCCGCCCGACTGCGGGAAAAGCCGAAAACCGACATCAAATTATTTACAAGCGTTTTTCTGCGCGAAAGAAAGGCGGCGCGCACCGTTTTTTTATAGGTTTCAACGTCCTTGACGGGCAACCTGCCGTCCTCTACGGTAAGCCTTACCACCGCGCTGTCCACGTCGGGAACGGGGAAAAACATATTGCGGGGCACTCTTTTGACCTTTTCCGCACGCGCGCGGAGGGCGATCGACGCGGTTATTGCGCCGTATTCGGGAGTGTTCTCCCTTGCGCAAAGTCTATCTGCCACCTCCTCCTGCACCATTACGGTAAGACTTTGGCACAGCTTTGACTGCTCTATGATTTTTGCGATGAGCGGCGTAGTAAGATAGTAAGGCAGGTTTGCGACAACCTTGTATGCGCCGATTTCGCTTTCAAGTTCGGCGATATCCTGCTTCATGAAGTCGCGGAAGATAACTTCCGCATTTTCGTATCCCGAAAGTGTGCTTTCAAGCACGGGTTGCAGGCTTTTATCGATTTCGAAAGAGTAAACCTTTTTCGCGCTTTCCGCAAGCGCGCGGGTGAGCGTTCCCGCACCGCAACCTATTTCCACCACGGTATCCCGTTTTTCAACGCCCGCAAGGGCTACAATGGATAAAAGCAGATTTTTATCCGTTATGAAATTTTGCCCGAACTGTTTTTTGAAAGAAAAACCGTTCCTTTTAAGGGTCTGATATATTTCGTTTTCCATAAATTGACTTGAATTGCGGAGCATAAAGCGCGCTTTACGCCGCAAAATAATATTGTAAACAACGTTAAAACGTTGGGTTACAAACGGAAGATAAAAAAGCCCGCGCCCGAAAGGCGCGGGCTTCGACTTTTAACGCATACGGATTTATATCCCTCGGTAAAGAAACGGGCAGAACGAGGAAAACCCGATTTTTAGCGATAAAGTTTTAGAAACAAGCAAGACAAGGCGCGCGAGTACTTTTGAGGGAGCATACACGGAAGTATGTGACCGAGAAAGCACGCAGCGCAACACAGTATTGCGCCGTTTATAAAACTTTATACAAGTTTTTTGAATAGTTTGTGCGCATTCCCCCACACCCTCTCCGCCATCTCCTCAACAGATAAACCGCGTATATCAGCCATGTTGGCGGCGATTTCGGGAATGGATAGGGGCGTGTTCGGGAACGTTCCCTGAATGGATTTGGGGGCAAGATAAGGGCTGTCCGTTTCGGTAAGAAGTCTGTCTGCGGAAATTGCCGCGATAGACTTTCTCGCCCGCTTACTGCCCGAATATGTGCTTGTGCCGCCGAACGAGAAATACAGACCGAGTTTTTCAAGCTCCTTTGCGACTTCGGGCGAGTGCGAATAACAGTGCATGAGCGCGCCGTTTGAAAGGCGGGCGGCGTTCTGTTTTAAAATATTCAGCATATCTTCGGCACAGTCGCGCGAGTGTATCTGTACGGGCAGGGACAGCCTTTCCGCTAGCTCCAACTGACGGACGAAAATTTCGCGTTGCAATGGCTTATCCGTATCGGGATAGTGATAATCCAGCCCGATTTCGCCTATGGCGACGCATTTTTCGTACCCCGCAAGGGCGGCGATTTTATCCAGATCGCCCTCTTCATATTTTTTCAGCTCGGTCGGGTGAAAGCCCGCCGTAAAATAACAGCTTTCAAACCGTTCGGAAAGATTTTTGGAAAATTCCGACGATTTCAGGTCGAACCCCACCGCTATTACCTTTTGAATTCCCGCCTCTTTGAAACGCTTAAAAAGCGCGTCCAAATCGCCGTAATAGTCCCCGTCCAGATGACAGTGGACGTCGATATACCTCACGATAAGGCGCTCCCGACGGGCAAATCTTTCTCGGGCGAAATGACGGAAAGCGTTCCGTCGGGTCCCTCGGCGCAGATTATCATGCCCTCGCTTACAAGCCCCTTCATTTCGCGCGGGGGAAGGTTGACAACAACTATCACCTTTTTGCCGACAAGCTCTTCGGGCTTGTACTGTTGGGCTATTCCCGAAAGAACGGATATCCTTTTACTGCCGATATCTATCGTTTCATGCAGCAATTTGCTCTTTTTTACGGCTTCGCACGCGACAATCCTGCCTACGCGCATATCGACCTTTGCAAAGTCGTCTATGGTAATAAGCTCCTTTACGGGCTCAACGGGCGCGGCTTCGGCGCGTTGGGCTGCTTCTATCTTTTCAACCACGGGTTTTATATCCTCGAATTTAATTCTTTCGAACAGTGTGCGCGGCTGTGAAGTTACCCTGTATTCCGTCACGCAGGCGTTCTCCGCCCTTTCCGAGGCGCCGATTTCGCTTAAAATGTTTTCGGCAGTTTCGGGCATGAAGGGTTTTAAGAGATTTGCGCCGACCTCTATTGCGGAGAGCAGGTTGAAAAGCACCTCCGAAAGCCTGTCCTTCTTGTCCTCCTCCTTTGCGAGCAGCCAGGGCGTGGTTTCGTCTATATACTTATTTGCGCGGCGGAACAGCGACCACAGACAATCCAACGCGTCGGCTATTTTATATTCGTCCATCTTTGCGGCAACTTTTGCGTATGTGCCGCGGATTACCTCTTCAAATCCCGCGTCCATCTCTCCCGTTACGCCCGTCTTTTTGGCGATGCCGCCGAAATATTGGTTGGTCATGGAAACGGTGCGCTTTACAAGATTGCCGAGGACGTTGGCAAGGTCGGAATTGACCCTTTCACAAATCAGCTCCCAGGTGATAACGCCGTCGTCGGCATAGGGCATTTCATGAAGAATAAAGTAACGCACGGCGTCCACGCCGAAAACGTCCGCAAGGTCGTCGGCGTACAGAACGTTGCCCTTTGACTTGGACATTTTATCCCCGCCCTGCAACAGCCAGGGGTGCCCGAATACGCACTGCGGAAGGGGTTCGTTCAAAGCCATAAGGAATATAGGCCAATATATGGTGTGGAAACGGATAATATCCTTGCCGATAACGTGCACGTTTGCGGGCCAATATTTTTTATAGAAATCCGAAGGGTTTTCGGTATCGTAGCCTATGCCCGAAATATAATTAGACAGCGCGTCCAGCCAGACGTATACGACGTGGCGGCTGTCAAAATCCACGGGAATACCCCATTTGAATGTGGAACGGGAAACGCATAAATCCTGCAATTTCGTCTTTAACGTGCCGTTTTCGCACGCCGCCAACAGTTCTTCGTCGGTTTTGCCGATAAATTCGTCGGCGAGCAGGAAGTTATTCATCATCTCGTTCTTTCTTGAAACGGGTTGGATGAATTCGGGGTGGCTGACTATATGTTTGACAAGACGGTCTGCGTACTTGCCCATTTTGAAGAAATACGCCTCTTCGCGCGCGGGCTTGACCTCTCTGCCGCAGTCGGGGCACTTGCCGCCTATAAGCTGGCTTTCCGACCAGAAACTTTCGCAGGGGGTGCAATACAGCCCCTCGTACGCGCCCTTGTAGATATCGCCCTGTTCGTAGAATTTTTTGAAAATCTTCTGAACGGTGCGCTCGTGATAGTCGTCCGTGGTGCGGATAAATTTGTCGTAACTGACGTTCATCTTAGCCCAGAGACCCTTGATGCAATCCGCAACGCCGTCGACGAACTGTTTGGGAGTAACGCCCATATCGGCGGCTTTTTGCTCCACTTTAAGACCGTGTTCGTCCGTGCCCGTCATGAAGAACACGTCATAGCCCTGCATTCGTTTGAAACGCGCGATTGCGTCCGAGAGGATTATCTCGTAAGTGTTGCCGATATGGGGCTTGCCCGAAGTGTAAGTGATTGCCGTAGTAATATAGAATTTCTCTTTCATGTTATGAACATACTCCTGCTTTTTTCAAAGCCGCGCCGCGCACGCGCGGCGCGGCGTTCAGCGTTTAGAATTATAACACTTTTTTAAACAATTGTAAAATATTTAATGTTCATATTATAAATTCGACGCTCATAAAGATAAATAATGAACGCAATTTTTACGGTTATCATTTTAGCGTCTGTAATTACGCTGACGATAGTTTCACCCGAAAACCTTTTGGGCGCACTGCTCGGCGGGGCGGAAAGCTCCTTAAAGACGGCCTTGACGCTTTTCTGCATATATGCGGTGTGGATGGGGCTTTCACGGCTTGCGGAAAAGAGCGGTCTTTCGCACGGGGCGGCGAAAGCGTTAAAACCCCTGTCTAAAAAGCTTTTTAAGACCGACAGCGACGGGATATGCGAAAATATTGCCATGAATATGGCTTGCAACCTTATAGGCATAGGCGGCGCGGCGACGCCGTACGCCGTTAAAGCGATAGACGGGCTTGAAAAAGAGGGAAACGGCTTTGCGCAAAAACTGCTGTTCGTCATCAACGCGACTTCCATACAGATTGTGCCGACCACGGTTATAGCCCTCAGGGCAAGCGCGGGCAGCTGCGCCGCCGCAGACATATTTTTGCCGTCTTTGATATGCACGGCGGCGTCAACGCTGTCGGCCGTACTGCTGTTTTTTGCGGGGAACAAGCTGTGGCGTACATAATACCCCTGATTTTTATAGTTGTAATCCTTTTCGCGCTTGTGAAAAAGGTGCGCATTTACGATGAATTTTCGGCGGGCGTTAAAGAAGCGGCCGATTTTACTCTTTCGCTTATCCCCTGCCTTGCCGCAATATTCATGATGTGCGAACTTTTTGAAGCTTCGGGGCTTGCGGACATGCTTACCGAATTTTTATCGCCCGTATTCGGTGCGCTCGGCATACCCAAAGAACTTACAAAACTTATACTTATTAAACCTTTTTCGGGCAGCGGCTCATTGGCGTATCTTACGGCAATCATAAAAGAATACGGCGCGGATAGTTATATCGGGCGTTGCGCGTGCGTATGCTTCGGGTCGTCGGAGACTGTATTCTATATTTCGGCGGTATACTTTGCGAAAATAAAGCACAAAAATCTTGCATTGCCGGTGGCGTGTATTTTGTTCGGAATTTTCTTTTCTACCTGCCTTGCCTGCTTATTATGTAAATTTATGTGATTTTTTGTGAAATATGTTTATTTTTAACAAATTTTGTTAACATTCATTATTTAAACAAGGCAGAAAAAAATTTGTCGAATTTATTTTACTTTTTTGCGGGGTTGGATATAATAGTAAATGTGAACGATAAGTTCACCTCTTACATAGCTCATCATTTTTCCCCCTTATCATATAGAGGCGGCGCAAACTCCGGTTTGCGTCGTTTCTGTTTATTGCTGTTTTTGTTTTATGCAAACAAAGCGCCGCAGGCTTTTGCCCGCGGCGCTTTGTTGCAAAAGGGTTTCATGCTTTAACAAAAATGATTAACAATTGTGTGTTAGCTTATGAAGATTGGGAGGTGGAATAATTAACAGTTTCACTGGTTTCCGGATTAAATCCTTTTATTAATTTAAACGTCAATTTTTTGTATGCGAAAGCCGCCCGTGCGCTTTATGCGCACGGGCGGCTGCTTTTTTATTTAATTAAACCTTATTACACCGAACGTATTTTATGCACCGCCTCTTTCAAAGCCTCAACCGTAAAATCCGCTTCCTCTTCGGTGTTGTATTTGCCGAACGTGAAGCGAACGGCGGATTTTGCCCGAGCTTCGCCCGCCATGCACGTTATAACGCGCGAAGGCGTCACGGCCCCCGCCGAGCACGCCGAACCCGTTGAAACGGCTATTCCCTTCAAATCCAACGCAAACAGGATATTGGCGCCGTCGCAACCGTCAAATGAAATATTGGCGTGCGAAGGCAATATTTTTGCGCCCGCGCCGTTCAGATGCGCGCCCTCTATTTCGCCCAAAACGCGGTTTACAAATCTATCGCGCAGAGCCGAAATTTTTTTATTGTTCTCTTCCCTGCCCTCCGCCGCCCTTTCAAGCGCCGAGGCAAGCCCGACTACGGCGGCGGTATTCAAAGTGCCCCCGCGCAGTCCGCGTTCCTGCATGCCACCCGAAATAAGCCGTGAAATGGGCGAGCCGCTTTTTATATACAGCGCCCCCGCACCCTTCGGACCGTACAGCTTATGCGCGGAAACGCCCAGCCCGCAACAAAATTCCGTGGGCAGAGGCATAGCGCCCGCAGACTGTACGCAATCGGCATAATAGAAAACGCCCCTGTCCTTGCAAAGCCTTCCTATCTCCTCTGCGGGCTGTACAACGCCCGTTTCATTATTTGCCGCCATAACGCCGCAAAAGATCGTATCGGGACGCAGTGCGCGTTCAACCGCCTGCGGAAGGATAACGCCGCGCTTATCGGGCGAGACGAAAGTTACTTCGAACCCGAAAGTCTGCATATCCAGCGCGCTTTCGTAAAGGGCGGGGTGTTCAATTTCCGAAAGGACTATATGCCCCCTTTTAAAATGGGCGCAAACGCCCTTTAAAACGGTGTTGTCCGCCTCCGTTCCGCCCGAAACGAAGTACACCTCTTCCGCCTTGCAACCGAAGATATCCGCCACCCTGTCGCGCGCGGCGACCACTGCGTTGGCAGCCATTCTTCCCGCCGCATGCTGCGATTGGGAATTGCCGAAATTTTCATTCAGAAAGGGCGACATCGCCCCCAAAACCTCTTTATCGAGGGGGGTTGTCGCCGCATTGTCGAGATATATCATTTTCCGCCGAGCGCCCCGTAAATATCGCTCAGCATTTTCAGTCTGTAAACGGCGTCCTCGTACTGCCTGCCGAGTTTTGTCGAACTATTCTTACCGTTAAGGCTAAAATTACGCTGCGCCTCCCAAAGCTTGTGCACGGTTACAAGCGAAGCTATAAAGAAAATGAGCGCGAAAGCGGCAAATCCTATCGTAAGATAGAGATACAACCCGTCCTGCTTGGAAAACATAACCGTACTGAACCCGATTGCGCAACCGAGAAACACAATGAAAGGCAACGCCGTAATAAGAAAATTCTTCGCGGCTTTTTTTCTGCGCTCCGCAAAGACCAACTTTCTTTCGTTGCGCTTTTGCTCGTTTTGCTCGTCGAGGGAATCCGCGTCGTCGCGCGTGACGGCGATAAGATTTTCAAGGGACTTTGCCTCCGACAGAATACCATTGCGCTGTTCTTCCGTGCAGTTGTCGCGCACAAGACGGGCGCAACTAAGGCAATCTTCAAGGTTGGTATAGTCGGTCAGATTTTTGGTAAGCGCCCTGAACTTTAAAAGGGCTACGTCCCCGATTTTTGCGTTAACCTCTTCGGCGAGCGACAGAACGTAGAGCGCGTTGTCGAAGTCCTTTTCATCAAGATAGCCCTGCGCGCGTTCAAGATATTCGGTCACCTGTCTTTCACGGCGCTCTTCCTCTGCCCGACGGACTCGTTCGCGTTCGGCAAGCTGTTCGGGCGTCAATACGGCGGCTTCCTCGTCGTCGGAATCGAGTTCGGGCACTTCGAAATTATCGTAGACGTTTTCCGCTTTCTCTTCTTCCGCTTCGCCTTCGCCGATAATTATAAGTTCTTCTTCCCCGTCCTCGTTGACGCGTATTTTATATTTTCTGTCCTTGTCCTCGTCGTTGTCTATAAGTCTTTCCTCTGCCATAATGCCTCCGTTGCGGCGAACCGCGAATTATTTATAATTTCGGAACGACGGTTTTAAGCCTGTACAGCGTGCAACCGCCGCGGTAACGGCTTTTAGCCCATTCGCAAAATTCCGCATTTTCAAAAAGAGCGTATACGCCGCTTCCCGAACCCGTCATGTTCACGCCCAAGGGCGCAAAATTTTTCAACGCCACATACGCCTCTTTCACAGCGCCGTTTAACCGTGCCGCGGGGGCGTATAAATCGTTGCAAAGGGCGGCGCCCAGACCCGCCTTATCCCCCTTTAAAAGCGCATCGGCAGCCCTTTCGCAACAAGCCGTATGCGAAGGAGTTTTGTCCCATTCCGCATAGCACTGCGCAGTGGAAACCCCGCTTTCAGGCAGGGCGAGCAGAAAATCAAGGCGTGTTTTCAAGTCCAACGGCGTTATGACGTTCCCTCTGCCCGAAATTTCGGCAAAGCCGCCCGTCAGCATATAGCCCGTATCGCTGCCGCAGGAATCGGCAAGTTCTTTCAGCTCCCGCTCGCTGCCTAAGCCGTAAAGCATTGCCATGCCGCGAATTACGCCTGCGGCGTCCGCAGACGAACCGCCTAGCCCCGCGCCCATGGGTATATTTTTAAAAATTTTTATGTCTGCGCCGCGCGTTGAAAAGCGCTTTATATAACTTTCCGCCGCTTTAACCGCGTTGTTGTCCCCAAAAGGTATCCCGTCCGAGCCCAATCCGTGCATTTCTACGGAAACAAGCCCGTCCTTTCTTTTGGAAAGTTTTATTACGTCGTACAAATCGACGGTGCATACAAGGCTTTTAAGATTGTGATAGCCGCAGGACGTTCCCGTAATTTCAAGCGCGAGATTAAGTTTTGCGTATGCCTTGACGCGCACGTTCATAATATGATTATAGCACAATGTCGGGCGCATTTCAATAAATTTAACGAAAAAATAAGCATATATAAAAGATTTGCGCCGCGGGCGTTAAGCCAGCGGCGCAAATTCACCGGTTATATTACGCTTTTTTGGGACGGTAAATAAGAATTCTTTCTTTGCCCGTGAGAGGGAATTTTAAATCGGGATTGCTGCGCTGAATATTTTCAGGGTTTTCAAGAAGGCGTTTGGCGGTTTCCCAAATACTATCGCCCGCCGCAGGTATGTATACGCTTATTGCGGACGCAGGTTGCGCGCGGCTTTCCCCTTCCGCCGCTTCGGTAACGTATCTGACTGCGGATACACTGCCGTCCGCCGCGCTTATTCTTAAAGTAGCTTCCGCCTCGCACTCGCCTTCTGCACGTTGGCGCAGGCTCATGCCGCTAACCGCAACGGAGATATCCGAACAATCGGCCGAAAGCCCCGCAAGCGTGACTGCAAACGGCAGATTTACTTCCGTCGCGCGCACCTCTCCGCCCTGTTCATACAATAGCGTAGCGGTTACGCTCCCTTCGATACCCTCCGCCGAACGGGTAAATTCCGCACGGGGCAGAGCCGCCGCAAGAAAGGCGCAAGTGTAATCCAGCCGCGCCTTCGCCGCCGCAAGACCAGAAACGCGTTCCGAATATACTTTTATATCCGTATACAGCCCCGCGCGCTCTTCCGAAAAAGTGAGAGAAAGCTCGCTGTCGGGGCAAAAGGCGTCGCTTACGACGACAGCCGTTTCCTCCCCGAAAAAACGCCCCGAAAAAGAAAGCGTTGACGAAAAACTTATTTCGCAGGTTCCCTTATCCTCGTTTACGCGGCAGTTGACGGAAGTTTCCTTTATTTCCGCGCGGCAGAACGCGCGCCGTGAAAGCACAGCCTCGTCGCAGGCAAGTTCGCACTTAAAGGGAACGGTTCTGTCAAGACAGACGGGAGAGGAGCCGCGGACGGCAAGCAAGGAAAGATAAATTTCCCCGCTGATTTCCGCCACGCCGCCGCGGGCAGTGCAATCGGTAACCAATACGTCTGCGGCGGGAATGAGAACGTCTGCGGCAACGCAGTCGAAGTCGTCCTCTACCTCGCTTTCCCCCGAGAAACCGATAACGGTGTAAAGCTTCCTCTCTTCCTTGTTGCAAATTGCGCCTTCTATATCGGTTATATAATTGCGCTGCGCGCTGTCGAACACGGCGATTTCCGCGCCGACCACTACCGCCACGACGTATGAAGAGCCGTCGCGCTTTATTTGGGTGCGCTCGCACCGCAAAACGCAGTCGCCGCGCTGTGAAGGCGCCAAAGAATCTTCGTCAAGGAAGTGCGAAAATTCCGCTCCCTTTTGTATGCGGCATAGTTTGCCTTCCCCGTCTGCATAGACGAGAGTGCAGACCAGCCTGCCGCCATAGGTCAACCTGCCGGAGGAAACCTCGCAGGAGTTAAGAGATATTTGGGGATATGCGGCGAGAACGTCGCCCGTATCCTGCCCCGAAAATTTGATTTCTACAATAGATTGAGTTTTCAATGCGGCGGTCTGCCGCGTAAATGTACCCGTCCGGTATTGAGCGTTTAAAGCCATATTCAACCCTCCGTGCGGTCGTACGCGACCGTTACAAGATATAATATGCCGTAAAAATTCAGTTTATTACTTTGAAACGCTTAAATCAGCGGGATTTTACACATCAGGTTTTATTTTGACCTGCGGGGTTTTCCGTTATTCTTACCCTGCCGCATAAAATTTCAGAATAGGAATACGCCGTTTTGCCGAGAAAATTTTTATCGTCGGGCTGAACGGTGAAAAGCGAGGGGTATATGCCGTTTAACGTGGCGGGAAAAGTGACGAAGCGGTTGCGGCCGAGATTCAGCTTGACCGTTACGGGCTTGCCCATGAGTTTGCATATGCCGTTTTTGATTGAATTGATTGTTACGTTTACCTTTATCATATAGATATTTTTTCCAAAAAAAGGAAAAATTATGCGCCTGCGCGGCAATTGCCGCGCAGGCGCACAGGCGGAAGAATCCGCATTATACTTTGTATATCGTAAAGCTACGCCGTTTTAAAAATCGTCGTCCTCATCGTCGTCCTCGTCGTCTTCGTCATCCTCGTCATCCTCGTCCTCGTCGTCTTCGCTATCGTCGAAGTCGTCGTCCAGATCGTCAAGGTCGAAGTCATCCTCGTCCTCAAATTCGGGCTCTGCGCTTTCCTCTTCTTCGTCGCTGAATTCCGCGTCAAGTTCTTCCTGAAGCTCTTCGTCGTCAACGGTGAGGTCGCCGTCCTCCTCGTCAAGATAATTCTTCCATTCTTCGTCTTTTTCGAGGTCGAGATCCTCTTCCTCTTCATACTCTTCCTTGCTCTTGCAACTGTCGCACATCTTTTCGCCCGCGCGGATGGGATTTATACCGCAAACGGGGCAAATTTCTTCCTGTTCGATCTCTGCGTCAAGTTCTTCGTAATCCTCGTCGTCAAGGTCGGCAAACTGCAATTTGCTGCCGCGCATTTCCGCTATGCACACGTCACAATAGTCCTGCTTTTCCGGATCAATATAATTAAGCTCGCATCTTGGACATTTTTCATATCTTACCATATAACTTATCTCCGTACCGTTATGCCGAAAGCCGCATATACGCTATGCTTCCCCTCTTGGGCTATCGGGTGGTAACATTATATTAATATTCATGCTGTTTGTAAACTGTTTTTTTATCAAAAATGAGTAAAAAAATTAAAAATTTTTTATTATTTTCGCCGAGTCCCCGCTCACGTGAATATTTTTATTCAATCAACCTTATCTTATGCATACACGCTGCAAAAATGTCTGTTCCCCGTGCAAAAACCGAGGCGCGCAAAGTAAAAGCGGCGAAGCCGTTAATGCCCGCCGCCTTGAATTTTTATTGTTTTTGTTTACTCCTGCGTTTCCCCGGAATCTTCGCCGTCGGTTTTGTATACGTCGATATCCTTATCGTCCGTGGTATCAACCTTTATTCTGCGCCTGCGCTGTCCGCCGCCTTTACGGTTGCCGCGCTTTACCAGGAATATGATAAGAACGGTTATGCCGCCGATTACCACAAGCGCGCCGACCGTGACGCCGATAACGAACCATACCTTGGCCGCTGTGGAAAGTCCGCCCCACCAAGTGGTATCGTCTTCGGGTTCGGATTGGAGATAGGTAGCTTTGAGGGCGTCAAAGTAGGTTTCCGCGTCGTCCTCGCTCATTACGCCGAGCAGGGTGTAATAATAGTCGCGGCTGTTGGAATAAACCGTTTCACCGTTTATTTTACGGCTGTCCGCATTATAATCCGACCAATCGCCTTCCGCCGCAAGGAAGTCGGCGTATTTTTCAAGCGTGTAATCGGAATATACGGGATCGGCGTCTTCGTCATCTTCCCAAGCGGCTTCGTTGCAAAGAACCGCAAGTTCCTTGATGTAATCGGCGTCGCCCGTAATATAGGCGAATTTCAGCGCGTTAGTAAGGTTTGCATAGCGCTCCTCGGGATAATCGTCCGTATCGGAATATTCGTCAATCTTATCGGAAATGCCTTCGAACTTTTCATTGAGGGCGTCTATCTCCGTATTGTTCATAAGCTCGCCGTTGCCGTTGCGGAGATCGCAGACCATGATGTAGTTATAGCTTGACATATCGTCGGTATTGCCTGCGAAAATAAGCTGGTCGTCAATAATTTCGGGGAAGTACCAACCGTTCAAAGCGTCCAGATCGAGTATGCGTACCGAATTATAATCGTCTACGTCGTCCTCTGCGGGCATGCCGTCGTAATCGTCATGGCCGCCCGTATAATCTATGCGGTAAACGGTATAACCGTTGCCGCCGCTGAGAGAATAGTACAGATAGTTGCCTTCCGTAAACAGAACAGTAGCGGAACCTTCCGTGAGAATGTAGAAATACTTCGACTCCGTATTTGCGCGGATTTCCGTATTTAATTTGACGGCGTCGTTTTCTTCATACGCATAGTTAACGGTGATGCCGCCGCCGCTCTCAGAAATTATCACGCCTTCGAAATTATCGTTATCGTCAAACAGATAAGTATAGTTCGAAGCCGAAGATCCGTCGGTAAGCGTACGCAACTCACGGGAGGGATTGGCGGCTACGGGGTTCCAACTTTTCACTTCGCCGCCCGTAAGAAGTTCGCTTTCGGACAGGATGAAAAGATTTGCGCCGGAATTGTTGGTGGTGGTTCTTGTGTAGAACAGTCTTCCGTGTGTATAAGCGGAAAGCGTATAGGTGTAACTCGTAAGATTGCGGACGACGGCGCCGTTTTCATAATAATTGAACACGGTTTCCGTGTCAAACGTACCGATGCCGTCGAACACGAGGTCGCCGCAGTTGATATAGATATCGTAATCTTCGCCTTCGTCAACGTCGTCTTGCGAAACCCAGCCTGTAACGTTTGAAAAATCGTATTCGTTCGCTTCGGTTTCGTCTGCGGTCACGGTGTAAACCTGATTGTAACTGCAAGTTGAATCAGAAGAATAATCCTTAACAGACATTGTGTAGTACATGCGGGGATTGGTGAGATCGTTTCCGTCAAACATAACGCTGTCAACGTTGTACGCAAGCACGGTATTCGCGCCCGTTTCGAGATTGAGCGAATGAAGATTGGTTACGCCCGTAGATTCGTCATAATATGTTTCGCTTGTGGCGACGTAAACGAGGTAAACCTTGCCGTTATCCGCCTGAACATAGCGGTACTCCGTGCTGTTGCTTGTAAGCTGAAGGTAATAATCCTTCATCGTTTCGGTGCCGTCAAGCTTGGAGCGCTTGAATTCAAGTCTGGAATTCTGCACTTCGCCGTCAGAGTTCTTGTCCGTGGAGGGCGTCGCATAATAAATATAATCGCCGTAGATAAAAATACCTGCGTTGGAATTACCCGAATAAACCACGAGGGGAACGACGGTTTCCACATTTGAATAATTACGGTTATCGAAATCGCTTACCGAAATACGCATTACGGAGCCTTTGACGGGGGTTCCGTAGGTATTGTCGGCAGTATAGCTTTCACTGCCGTTGATGAAGTAGATATATCCGCCTTTCTTCACAACGAATCCGCCGTTGGATTCGACAGTGCCGGATATATCGCCCGAAAGTTGGTTGCCGCCGTATAAATTGCTGCAACCTGCCAAAAGCCAAATGCTTGCCGCGACAATTACCGCGACGATAACGCATATAATTTTAGTAAAACGTTTACTCATATACAGTCTCCGAATGGGCGCCGTTATTTGCTTTATAGTTTGTAAAATACATTACGAGGTTAATTATATACCAAACCAACTTTTTAGGCAATGATTTTTAAGCCGATTTTATAAAAAAACAGATAAAAAGGAGTTAAGAATTACGGAAAAATTTGCACTTTTGAATTTACTTAAAGCGTTGGAGGGCATTTCGCTCCCCGAAAAGCCCTCCGAAGAAAAAAATACAGACGGCGCCGTCCCTTCTTCTGCGGGTAATGCCGACGCGGAAACGCCGCCCGCGCCTGCGGGTGCGGGCGGCGTTCAAAAAGCGGAAAGCTTTAACGCAATGCAAAGCGTCCTTGAACGGCACGAGGCGATTGCCAACCGCGTAAAGAACAAACAGCGCGGCGGCCGCTGAAATTTTTACATAAAATGCTTTACGTTTAAAATTTTGCCCGAACGACTTTCGGGAATTTTTCCGTGCGGAAAATTCCCGAAAGCATATGAACAGCCCCGCGCGTTAATGCGCAGGGCCATGCTTATAAATCATTCAATCCGGTTCATGCCGCGCATACCGCGGTATAACTTATCTTACGCGGAAATGCTTCGCTTATCTTGCGCGGTGCTTCGCTTATTTTATGGTAGATTTTGTATGAAGCCTGATATGGCGGGGCAGCCCGTCAACCCAGAGAGGCGCGATTTCAGCCTGAATGAGAGGATAGATATAGTGCACGAGTTCCTGCTTTACGTTGGAACCGTCGTCCGTTATCCATTCAAGGGGAACTTTCTTTTCAACGTTGGCGATAAAATGAACGTCGGCGGGTTCGGTTATGCACATATAAGGATCGTCCGAAACCCTCTTCAAGGTTATAACCTGTCCGCTGAGACCTTCGAACGCAGCCTTGACCGCGGCGCCGCCTACGTTGAACGCTTCGGTTACGTCAACGCGCGCCTGAATGTGCGAAGCGCAACGCTGTAAGGACGAAAGTTCGATAGCCCTTGTCTTTACGCCGTACTTTTCGGCAACTTTGCCCGCAAGATAGCGCGCGGTGCCCGCAAGCTGTTTATGGCCGAATGCGTCCACATAATCTACATGGTCGGAAAGTTCGCAGACGTATCTGCCGTCGGCGACTTTTACGCCCTCGGAAACGGCGATAACTAAGGAACGGTTTTCCTTTAACTTTTCGCCCACGCTTTCAACAAACTTATCCACGTCAAAGACAACTTCGGGAAGGTATATAGCGTCCACGCCTTCGCAGTCCTCGCCCTTTGCAAGCGCGGTTGCCGCGGTAAGCCAACCTGCGTTTCTTCCCATGACTTCTATTACGGAAACAACGGGATAGTCGTATACAAGTCCGTCGCGGATAATCTCCTTAGTGGTCGCCGCGATATACTTGGCAGCGCTGCCGTAGCCGGGCGTATGGTCGGTTATGGCAAGGTCGTTATCGATTGTCTTGGGAACGCCCATAAAGCGGATAGGGCTTTTTATCTTTGCGCCGTAGTCCGACAGCTTTTTGATCGTATCCATGGAATCGTTGCCGCCGATATAGAAGAAGGCATAAATTTCAAGTTCTTTCAAAATTCCGAAAATCTTGTCATATGTGTCCTCGTTTCCTTCGATATCGGGCAATTTATAACGGCATGAACCGAGGAAGGACGAAGGCGTTCTTTTAAGAAGATCCATGTCAAGAGTTGTTTTAAGACGTGAAGAGAGATCCACCACGTCCCTGTCCAAGAGTCCCTTTATGCCGTGCACCATACCGTAAACGATATCCGCACCCCTGTCCCTTGCCGTTTTGTATACGCCAAGCAAGCTTGAGTTTATGACGGACGTGGGTCCGCCAGACTGTCCGACGATTACGTTTTTCATTAATTTTCCCCCTATACTTAGAAATTTGAATATTTTAAGGCAGACTTCCCCGCCATATAAATCATTATAATACACAAAAATGAAAAAATCAATATCAATTTGAAATTTTCTTTCGCATTTTATAAAGAAAAATATATAAAATGCCTCCGCCGAGGATTTGCGCGGGCGGAGGGTCAGGTTATATTAAAATTTTACTTTTTAAGCAAAGGTTTCGCCGCGCTTTCAACGGCCGCTGTTATTGAAAGCGCTCCGCTTGCAATTGCGCCTGCGCCAGAGCGACAAACTTTCTTTGAATTCGCCCGCCGCGCACCGCATTAAAAATAAAACACCCGCGAGTGGTGTTTTGTTTTTATCTCTTTGAGAACTGAGGCGCGCTCGTCGCCGCAAACTTTGGCTTTTAGCGTTCGCCGCTTCGCAACAAACGCATTTTCGCCGCGTTGCGTCTCCTCTTCCCGTAAATCTCGCTGCGCTGCGATTTTCGGGAGTCCTTTTCGCCCGCCGCGCACCGCATTAAAAATAAAACACCCGCATGGGTGGATTCGATAGGGATTCTATGAATAAGCGGTTTGGCGGTTAGTCAGACCGCTTATTCT
>CAZQNK010000009.1:0-45417 GCA_964594955.1 uncultured Clostridia bacterium
CTTCGGGCAGGCTGAATATCCGCCACGTCGAACATTTATGCAAAGTCATAAGCGATCTTAAAAATGCGGGACACGAAATTGTGCTTGTTTCGTCAGGGGCAATAGGCATGGGAGTAAGCAAGCTCGGTCTTTCCCGCCGCCCCGACGATATGCCTACAAAACAGGCGGCGGCGGCAGTGGGACAGTGCGAACTGATGTATATTTACGATAAACTTTTTTCCGAATATAATCACACAGTAGCGCAGATTCTTATTACCGGTGAGGACGTTGAAAATCCATTGCGCCGCGACCATTTTACCGACACGCTTTATAGACTTTTAGAACTTGGCGCGCTTCCCGTTATAAATGAAAACGATACGCTTTCAACCGCAGAAATCGCTGTCGGCGATAACGATACTCTTGCGGCTATAGTTTCCGTGAACATCAAAGCCGACTTGTTGGTTCTTTTGTCCGATATAGACGGGCTGTATACTGCTAATCCGAAAAATGAAAGCGATGCGCGCCTTATACCGCTTGTGAATAAAATTGACGGAAGAATCCTTTCGATTGCAGGCGGTGCGGGTTCGGATCTGGGTACGGGCGGAATGTCCACAAAGCTTGGCGCAGCGAAGATGTGTATGCAGAATAATATTGAAATGATAATAACAAACGGCTCTTTCCCCGATCGGTTATACGGTGCGGTAGATGGGAAGAACGTCGGGACGAGGTTCAAAGCTGAATGACGACTTCAGAAATATTGGAAAACGCTAAGCGTGCAAAAAATTCGGTTGCACTTCTTTCCACAGAACAAAAAAACGCCGCTTTGATAAATATGGCGGCTGCGATGGAAAATGAAATTGACAGCATTTTAAAGGCAAATTCAGCCGATTTGGCTACGGCAAAAGGTACTATGTCAGACGTAATGCTTGACAGATTGCAACTTACGGAGCAGCGAATACGCGCAATGGCTGATGGCATGAGGGAGGTGGCCAAGCTTCCTGATCCGATAGGCGAAGTGCGCGACAGTTTCACGCGGCCGAACGGCCTTGAAATAAAAAAAGTTTCGGTGCCGATAGGGGTTGTCGCAATAATTTATGAAAGCCGCCCAAACGTCACCGCAGACGCTGCCGCGCTTGCGCTAAAAAGCGGCAACGTTTGTATTTTAAGAATCGGAAAAGAAGCCTTTCTTTCGGCACGCGCCATAGTCGGAGCCATGAAAAAAGGACTAAAAAAGGCGGGCGTTACGCTGAATTCGATAAACCTTATCGAAGATACTTCCCGCAATAGCGCCTCGGAGCTGATGTCTGCGGTGGGGTATGTGGATTTGCTTATACCCCGCGGCGGCAGGGGGCTTATAGAAGCTTGTCTTAAACAATCCCGCGTGCCCTGTATTCAGACGGGGACGGGTATTTGCCACGTTTATGTTGACGGAGCCGCCGATCAGAATAAAGCGCTTAATATTATTGAAAATGCAAAATGTTCGCGCCCTTCCGTTTGCAACGCAATGGAAGTTTGTCTTGTCGATAAAACAATTGCCGCCGAATTCCTTCCGAAACTGTACGATAGGTTGACTGTGCGTGAAAAACCCGTAACGTTTTTGGTTGACGGCGCTTCGGGCGACGTTCTCGGAGAAAGAGATTATTGCAGAGCCGCCGAAGCGGAAGATTTTGATACCGAATTCCTTGACTATAAAATGGCTGTAAAAGTCGTTGACGGCGTAAAGGAGGCTGTTAATCATATTGCAGCACATTCTACGGCGCACAGTGACTGTATTGTTACGGAAAGCGAAGAAGCCGCCAGAATTTTTACGCGCGCGGTGGATAGTTCGGCTGTGTACGTCAACGCTTCTACGCGGTTTACGGACGGCGGAGAATTCGGGCTCGGCTGTGAACTCGGCATATCTACACAAAAACTGCATGCCCGCGGTCCCATGGGACTTAGGGAAATGACCTCATACAAATATGTAGTGTATGGAAACGGCCAGATAAGATAATAGTTGAATTAAATTAATAAAATTTCTCCTGCCGCCTGCGTTTTTATAAGCCGCAGTGGGATTTAAAGCAGGTTCGGTTTTATCCATACCTGAAATTTATCACAGTTATGCTAATTTGACGATACTCGAATAACGGCTTTTTCAACTGTTGACAAATAACGCTTAATTTGTTAAACTTTTTGCGATAATCGGAGAGGAAATGTTAGATATTCTATTGACGTCTATAAACGCCGTAGTGCCTATAATTCTTTTAATTTTATTGGGCTATCTGTTAAAGCGTTTTAAATTTCTTAATCAGAATTTTGTAAAAATAGGCAACAAATTTGTGTTTAAAGTTTGCTTGCCCTGCATGCTTTTCATTAATATCTATGATAAAATGGACAGCTTTGCAGATATCCGTTGGGACGTAGTTATTTATGCGGTGGTTGCGATTTGCGCAATATTTGCCCTCGGACTTATTACGGCTATTTTGACAACTAAGAAAAATAAGCGCAGGGGCGTAATTCTGCAATGTTCTTTCCGCAGTAATTTTGCCATAATCGGGCTGACTCTCGTTGAAAGATTGGGCGGCGATGCGGGTATTGCGGGTATAATTTCGGCGTTTTCCATTCCGGTTTTCAATATTCTTGCCGTAGTTGCTCTTTCCATATTTACAAATGAAGATGAGGAAGCCTCAGAATCTTGCGCGGAGCCTGAGCGTTCGCAAATAGATGGAACACGGAGTTCTTCGGGGGTAAAGGCGGCTAAATCAAAACACGGCGTGAAAAATATTCTGTTGAATATTATAAAAAATCCGCTTATAATCGGCGTCGTTTTGGGGCTTGTTTTCGTGGGAATACGCGAAATAGAGCGCGTTTGTTGTGGCGGGGAGGTTGTATTTACTCTTAAAAACGACGTCAAATTCTTATATACTGCCATTACCGATTTGAAAGCAATAGCGTCTCCGCTTGCGCTTGTGGTGTTGGGCGGTCAGTTCGAATTTTCTGCCGTCAAGGGCATGACCAAGGAAATTATTGTCGGAACGGTATGGCGCATACTGCTTGCGCCGTTGCTTGGAATAGGCGTAGCCTTTCTTTTGAGCGAATATACAAATCTTTTCACCTTCGGTACCGACGTATATCCTACGCTTATTGCTCTATTCGGTACACCTGTGGCTGTTTCAAGCGCGATAATGGCGGGCGAGATGAAAAACGACGAGCAGCTTGCAACGCAGCTTGTCGTCTGGACGAGTATTTGCTCAATCGCAACAATTTTTGCCATGGTTTTCATATTGATGTCCTGCGGGTTGCTGACGGTGTAGTCTATGAAAATTCTTGCTATAACACCCGTAAGCGCAACGTTCGAACTTGAAGCAAACCTTTCACCATATTTCAGTCCTTGCAAATATACCGTTTATCTTAACGGCAAACCCGTTTTGGAAGAAAACAAAAACGTTTTTTCCTTGTTCGGTTTGTCGGGCGGAGAATATTTGCTGGAAGCTTGCGGAGAAAAAGTGAAATTTACCATATATGCGCCGCATGTTTTATGCGACGTGTTTATGTTCGGTGCAAAAGGCGACGGAACGACCGACGATACGGGCGCTTTTCAGGCGGCGCTGTCCTGCCTTGGCGCGGGAGCCGTTTTAAAAGTTCCGAAAGGTAAATATCTTTTAAAGCCTCTTTTTCTTAAAAGCGGGGTAACGGTTTATCTTGAAAAGGGCGCGGTGCTTCTGGGAAGCGCGAACAGGAATGATTATCCCGTTTTACCTGCGCTTGCGGACGGAAAAGAAAATTTCGGAACCTGGCAGGGTGAAGAGGCGGACTGCTTCGCTTCATTGTTCACGGCGATAGGGCAGGGCGATATTAATATAGTGGGCGAAGGAGTAATAGATTGCAATGCGCAAGCGGGGGATTGGTATATCAATCACCGTTTAAAGCGTACGGCATGGCGGCCGCGCGGTATGTTTTTTAACCGTTGCAACAATATTCTGGTGCAGGGTATAACCGTGAAAAATACTCCAAGCTGGAATATTCACCCGTACTTTTGTAAAAACGTAAAATTATATAATTTAACCCTCGAAAATCCTGTTAATATGCCTACAACTGACGGCATTGACCCGGATTGTTGTGAGAATGTGGAAATTGTAGGCGTAAATATATCCGTAGGCGACGACTGCATAGCAATTAAGGCCGGAACTCTTGATTTTGCAAAAAAATATAATACACCTTGCAAAGACGTCGTTATCCGCAACTGTTTGATGAAGGAAGGACACGGCGGGGTCGTGTTCGGTAGCGAGCTGTCAGGCGGTATAGAAAATATTACCGTAACGAGATGTGTTTTTGACGGAACGGACAGGGGATTGCGCATAAAGACGCGCCGCGGCAGGGGTAGAATTGGCAGGTGCGATAATGTTGTCTTTTCCGATATCGTTATGAAGCATGTAAAGGTTCCGTTTGTGATAAATATGTATTACAACATGGGCGACGAAAACGGACATACCGAATACGTTTGGACTACCGAAAAACTTCCCGTTGACGAACGCACTCCTGAAATCGGTAGGTTTATCTTTAAAAATATGGAATGTACAGGAGTGGAATATAGTGCGGGCGCTTTTTACGGCTTGCCTGAATCTCCCATAAAAAGCGTTGAGTTTGAAAATGTTTCTTTTGAATATGCGGAAAATGCGTCGGAAGGGTTTCCCGATATGCGCGAAAAAAATATTTCCGTAAAAAAGCAGGGGCTTGATTTTCACTTCGTTGAAAACGTTGTTCTTGAAAATATAAATATAAAAGGGCAGGACGGTGAAAAGGTTTTGCTTGAAAGTGTGAAAAATTATGAATGTAATAACAAATGATATTTATTATGTAGGCGTCAATGATAAAAAAATCGACCTATTTGAAAGTATGTACAAAGTGCCGCAGGGTATGGCATACAATTCCTACGTTATTGTAGATGACAAGATTGCCGTACTTGATACGGTCGATGCAAATTTTACCGTGGAATGGCTTGAAAATGTTGAAAGAGTTCTCGGCGGAAGAAAACCCGACTATCTCATTATCAACCATATGGAACCTGACCACTCGGCTAACATTCTTAACTTCATAAAGAAGTATGAGGGGGTGCAGCTTGTCGGCAATTCGAAGACGTTTGTAATGATGCATGATTACTTCGGCGGCGACTTTGCAGATGGCGCAGTGATCGTGAAAGAAGGCGACGTTCTTTCCCTCGGCAAACATGAATTGACGTTTATATTTGCGCCCCTTGTACACTGGCCCGAAGTTATGATGACGTACGATAAAACTTCAAAGACGCTCTTTTCTGCAGACGCTTTCGGTAAGTTCGGCGCCCTTGACTGTGACGGTGAGTGGGAGGACGAAGCCCGCAGATACTACTTCGGCATTGTCGGAAAATTCGGTGTGCAAGTCCAAAATGTTCTGAAAAAAGCGTCCGGGTTAGAAATTGCGCGTATATGTTCGTTGCATGGGCCTGTGTTAAGCGAAAATATTAATCGTTACGTTGGTTTGTATGATAAATGGTCGCGCTACGAACCCGAATGTGAAGGCGTTATGATTGCTTATACTTCCGTTTACGGCCACACTGCAAGCGCGGCGAAATTGCTTGCAAGCCACCTTTCAACGCGCGGGGTAAAGGATGTGGTTTTATATGATCTTGTCCGCAGTGACCGCTCGCAGTGCGTTGCCGACGCATTCAGATACAATACGCTCGTTCTTGCAACCACTACATACAACGGCGATATTTTCCCCCACATGCGTGAATTTATAGATTGCCTTGTGGAAAGAAATTACCAGAAAAGAAAGATTGCCTTAATAGAAAACGGCAGCTGGGCGCCCATTGCGGCAAGAATTATTGCGTCTAAATTTGAAAAATGTAAAAATATCAGTTTTACGGAAAATACCGTTAAAATACTTTCCGCATTAAATCTTGAAAGCCTTACCCAACTTTCTGCGCTTGCGGACGAGATTGCGTCAAATATAGCAAAATAAATATAAAAGATAACAGGTTTAACGGATAAGGTCGTCTTGTCGGTTGATAATGAAGTATCCGCAGCGGTTGATTCTATGGCGGTAATAGTTGCGATAGGCGATCCTTAGTCGGATTACTTAAAAATTTAATTGATAAATTTATGAAATCCGTTATAACAATCCGCCCGCGCTAAAAAAGCGCGGGCGGAGATTTTATTAAATTCAATCCTTTTTGTCGTTATCTTTATTGTCGTTTTCCTTTGATTGGATAGCATATTCTATTTTTGGATTGGCGGCAATCAAAGCGTCGATAAATTCCTCATACCATTCTTCTTTAACGGCAATCACCATAAACGTATTGCTGTCAAAGTGTACGCTTAATTTATTGGTTGTTCTGTCAAGCGAAACAGTTTCTATTTTGTCAATATCGTACTTGCTTTTAATAATTCCGAAACTTGTTTTTAAAGTCTTTCCGTCGATCGAATAATATGATGATAAAAGCATACTTATAAGTATCACCAGAAGCAATGCCGCTACAAAATAGGTAACTGTATATTGAATTATGGGGTAGGCAGGATTTACGGCGGAGGCTATTCCTTCGCTGAAAACAAAGTAGGTATTCACGCAAAAAGCCGCTAAGGCAACTGCAAGCCCTGCGGCAATTGCACCCAAAGTCGGTTTGGTAAACTTAAATTTAAAGATTTTCATGCCTCAATTATATTGCAACGGGCGTAAAAAATCAACAAATTTTACTAAAAATGCTTTTATAGCTTAAATTATTTGTGTTTTTCGGCTTTTTGTTATAAAATTAAAAACATGATAAAATTGATTAAGGGTGGGGTTTATCTCACAGAAGGAACACTTGTAAAAGAAAACGTTGCTTTCATGGTTGAAAGTAAAAAAAATGCGGCTATAAAGGGCACAATGTCGTATCGCGTTATAAAAGCGCATAACAAGGGCGATGATAACAATCTGCGTTTGAAATTTGACGCGCTTTGTTCGCATGATATTACTTACGTCGGCATAATACAAAACGCGAAAGCTTCGGGACTGAAAGAATTCCCCGTTTCTTATACTTTAACGAATTGTCACAATTCCCTCTGTGCGGTCGGCGGCACTATAAATGAGGACGATCACCTTTTCGGGCTCACTGCGGCTAAGAAGTACGGCGGCAATTTCGTTCCGCCTCATCTTGCGGTAATTCATCAGTATATGCGAGAGGTTGAGGCAAAATGCGGGGCTATGATTCTCGGTTCCGACAGTCATACGCGCTACGGCGCGCTCGGCACAATGGCTGTCGGTGAGGGCGGTCCCGAACTTGTGAAGCAGTTATTGTCCCGCACATATGATATTAAGCGTCCGGAAGTTATCGCCGTCTATCTTAAAGGTAAGCCTAAAAAAGGCGTTGGCCCGCATGACGTAGCTATTGCGCTTGTAGGCGCAACCTTTAAAAAGGGATTTTTAAAGAATAAAATTCTTGAATTCGTTGGCCCGGGAATAAAAAACCTTTCCATGGATTTCCGTTGCGGCATTGACGTAATGACTACGGAAACAACTTGTCTGTCAAGCATTTGGGAAACGGACGAGGTCACGAAAGAATTTTTCGCCGTTCACGGCAGGGAGGGGGATTTTAAAGAAATGCATCCCGCCGATCCCGCTTATTATGACGGCGCCGTCGTTATTGATCTGTCGCGCATAGAGCCTATGATTGCTCTTCCTTTCCATCCGTCCAATGCCTATACAATAAAAGAGTTTATAGAAAATGCCGAAGATCTGCTTCACGGAGTGGAAGAAGAGGGCAATAAGCTTCTCGGAAAGCAGTCTTTCCGCCTTACAGATAAGGTTCGCAATGGTAAAGTCTGCGTAAGTCAGGGGGTAATTGCCGGTTGTGCGGGCGGAAGCTATGAAAATATTGCGGAGGCAAGCGAAATCCTGCGCGACAAAAGTTGCGGTGCGGACGAATTTTCTTTAAACGTTTATCCCCAAAGCCAACCCGTTTTCAAATGTCTTACCGATAACGGTTATATTTCCTCGCTTATGGGCGCGGGCGCCATTGTAAAGACGGCGTTCTGCGGACCTTGCTTCGGTGCGGGCGACACTCCCGCGAATAACGGGCTTTCTATACGCCATACGACAAGAAATTTTGAAAACAGGGAGGGCAGTAAGCCGTCTGAGGGGCAGCTTGCGGCGGTATGCCTTATGGACGCCCGTTCCATTGCGGCGACTGCGGCAAACGGCGGCGTTCTTACTCCTGCCACCGAGGCGGAGTATGTAAAGAAAATTAAAAAATATTACTTTGACGGCTCTATTTATGATAAGCGCGTATACCGCGGCGCAGGTAAACCCGATTACTCCGTTCAGGTTGTATACGGCAACAATATATGCGATTGGCCAGAACAACTTCCTTTGACGGCAAACATATTGATGAAGGCGGCTTCCGTTCTTGACGATCCTGTAACGACTACGGACGAGCTTATTCCTTCAGGCGAAACTTCGTCCTTCCGTTCTAATCCCTTGCGGCTTGCAGAATTTGCATTGTCCCGCAAAGATCCCGAATATGTATCCCGTGCCAAGGCTGTCAAAGCGGCCGAGGACGAGAGGAGGAAAAATGGCGTTCTGCCACGTAGCCTTTTAAATGAGGTGGAAATAGAGATAAAGCCCGATACGGTTTTCGGAAGTTTTGTAGCGGCAATAAAGCCCGGCGACGGTTCTGCACGCGAACAGGCGGCTTCCTGCCAGCGGGTTTTGGGAGGCGTTGCGAATATTGCGGTCGAATACGCGACGAAACGCTATCGCTCAAACCTTATAAATTGGGGGATGTTGCCCCTCATATGCCGCAAATTCGATTTTAAGGTCGGTGATTACGTTTATATTGAAAATATCGTCGAGCTTATCCGTGCGGATGCTCCTGCTATCCCCGCAAAGCATATTTCGGAGGGTAAGGTTAAAAATATTATGCTTGAAATAGGTGCTTTGACCGCAGAAGAGAAGCAAATTATTCTTGACGGATGCCTTATAAATTTCAACAGACGTTAAAAGATCCATAGAAAAATTTAAAGCGCCCAAATGGGCGCTTATTTAGTTTTCAGGCGTGGTTTCAGGCATAGGCGATTGATCGGGAGCGCCGTTATTCTTTTTAGGCATGCGCGAACGGGGCGGGCGTTTGTCGCGCTTTATTCCGCTTTCGCTTTTATCGTTACCGTCCTCTATTTCGGGTGATTCCGTGTTTATGTCGCGGCGAACGTTTCTTGCTTCGGGCAAATATCCGTATTCGGGTGCAACAAAGTAAAATTCATAGACGTGAAATACTATCCCGTCGGGCAACGTTCCCTCATGGCGGCCTTTATGGCAGTTGCCGTCGGGACATTTTCCGTCGGGACATTCTGTGCCGTCGTTTTCGGGTACGGGGGACCCGTTAGCGTCGGGATCCTCGGTTGTTGCTTGATTTTCCGCTACGGTGCGGGTGCGTGCGGTTTCATCATGTGTTTGTCCGTTGGATTGCGCTCCGCAGCCTGACAGTGAAAGCGAGCCAAGGGCAAGCAGCGCGGGAATAAGAAATACTTTTTTCATACAAGCAGTATGTTTATAAATAAAAATGTTATGCAAATGCTTGATAAAATAAATATTATATGTTAAAATAATTTTGCCTGAACTTAAAGGACAACCTGAGGGTAAAGGAAAAGTTAATGACTGTGCGCGATAATTCACGCTGTCCTTTTCCATGCCCTCGGACGGTATAATACCGTAAGGAGGGATTTTTTATGACCGATAAAAGGCTTGCAGTAATAAGCGTAATTGTCGTGGACAGAAGCGCAAGCGCACAAATTAACGCCGTGCTTTCCGAATTTGGCGATTATGTAATAGGCAGAATGGGGGTTCCTTATAAAGAAAAGGGAGTCTCAATAATTTGTGTTGCGGTGGACGCGCCTGCGGAAGTAATAAATACCATAACGGGTAAGATAGGTATGATTAAAGGCGTTACTGCGAAAACATTGATGTCGAAAGTATAAAATTTTTGAGGTAGAAGGCAATAATAAACCTGATACCGAAAAGGAGTAATATTATGAAAAAAATTGTAACCGCGCTCACATGTGCAATGGTGGCGGCAGTTTCCGTAATGGGGTTTGCCGCTTGTGAACAAGGTGTAGAGCCAAAAGAGAAAGAAGCCGTTAATCTTGTCGCTATTTCGGCGACGGAAATAGGCGTAAGGTCGGATATTGATTACTACGTCGTTGCCGAACCCCAGGCAACCGCAAAAGTCAACGCAATTTCCGCACTTAATTTCGTGGGCGATCTGCAGGAACTTTACGGCGGAGAAAACGGATATCCCCAAGCCGTTATCGTGGCGAAAAAGGCGCTTCTGGACTATGATTTTGTTGGTAAATTTTTAAAATTAGTGAAAGAAAACGAGGAATGGCTGCTTAACGAGAGTACTTCGTCAGACGTAATAGTTAACGCCGTGACTTCGCATCTTACCGAGGGCATGTCGCCCATGTTTACGGCAAATAACCTTACGAAATCCGTAATTAAAAATTGCGGAATAAATCTTACCTATTCCTACGGCGATAAGAATGAGATTATTTCTTTTATGGAGGAATTTAATTCCGTAAGCGACTCAAGCTTCGGAACGCCTTCCGATAGTTTCTTCCACGGCGGTGTTTATCCCGACGATTTGTATGAAGGGGATACGGTCAAAGTGTATGCGCCCGACGGCGCGCCCGCACTGGGACTTGCAAAGCTTATGGCGGACGAAGCGACTATCGATAACGTAGACATAGAATACAACGTCGTTGACGCTACATTGATACAGACCTACGTTTCTGGCACTAACCCAGCTGCGGATATTTGCGTTCTGCCCGTCAACCTTGCGGTTAAACTTCTCGGCAGCGGCGAAAATTATCAGCTTGTCGGTACTTTGACGCACGGCAATTTGTATATGGTTTCCGAAAGCTCCGCGAAGATTACAACGTCAAATCTGACCGAGCTCTGCGGTAAAACCGTAGGCGTAGTTAATCTTGCCGCCGTTCCGGGACTTACCTTCAAAGTTATTTTAAAGAATAACGGTATCAAGTACGCAGAAGTAGTTTAAACAATTTTGAAAAGTTATTTTAAAAAGCGAAAATTTAATATCATATTTTCGTTTTCGGCAATCGCCGCCATGTGGCTTGTATGGATAATCGCTTATCATCAAGTAAAAAACGATTATATCGTTCCTTCATTTTGGGATACCGTGAAAAGTCTTGGCGTTCTTTTGACTGAAGCGGATTTTTGGACCGCATTCGGATACACGCTTTTAAGAACGGTTGAAGCATTCGCTGTTTCATTCGTTCTTGCGGCGGCGCTCGCGGTTCTTTCCTCATGCAGTAAATGCGTTCAAGCCTTCATTAATCCCGTTATGGTTTTTTTAAGAACGCTTCCTACGCTTGCCGTCATCCTTATATTGCTTATTTGGACCAATCCCAAAGTCGCACCGATAATTGTCGCCTTTCTTGTGGTTTTTCCCGCAGTTTATGCGCAGATTATTGCCGCAGTGGGGGATATTGACCGCGATCTTATTCAAATGGCAAAGGTTTATAAAATATCTAAAATGAATAGGCTTTTTAAAATTTATGTGCCTTTGGTTTTGCCGAATATTCTGTCACAGACAGGTGCGAATATTTCGCTCGGACTGAAAATCATGATATCTGCGGAAGTTCTGGCAAGAACAAGTAAAAGTTTGGGTTCGCTTATGTATAATGCAAGATTAGTTGTTGAAATGCCGCGCCTTGCCGCATTGACTCTTGTTGCGGTTTTCGCGGGGCTGATAATAGATGTCGTTTTCACTCTTCTAACGCGCATTTTATGTAAATGGAAAGTCGGGGGTGGCGAATGATAGAAATAAAAGGTCTTACAAAGCGCTATCCGGGAACCGAGGTTTATGAAAATTTTAATTTAACCTTAAAAGATGGCGAAATAACTTGCATATTGGGCGAAAGCGGTAGCGGTAAAACCACGCTGTTAAATTGCGTTGCCGGGCTTACCGATTATACGGGCGAAATTACAAAGACAGATTGCTCGTATATCTTTCAAAGTCCCCGCCTTGTGCCAAATCTGACGGTATTCAATAATCTGAAACTAATTTGCTCCGACGTCGAAAAAATTACAAAAATGTTGGACAGGGTTGGGCTTTACGATAAAGCAAAAAGTTATCCCAAAGCTCTTTCCGGCGGTCAGGCGCAGAGGGTGGCAATTGCACGCGCTTTTTTGTTTGGCGGGCAGACCCTTCTCATGGACGAACCGTTTTCATCTCTCGATTTAAAATTAAAGCGTGAGATGACTGAGCTTTTCTTTGAAGTGTGGATGGAAGATAAGCGGACTGTTCTTATGGTTACTCACGACGTTGACGAGGCGATTGCCATGGCTCACAGAATAATTGTTCTTCATGAAGGGAAAACAGTTCTTGATTTATCTCCTTCGGAACGGCCTCCGCGCAATGTTTTAGCGGTAGGGGAGACGCGCGCGCAACTTGTTTCAGCCTTAATCGGGAAATAAATGATTAAAAAATGAATATACAAATTGCGATATATGCTTGACATGAGTAAATTTGGCGATTATAATATTCAAAAGTAAAGTATTAAAAAGGAGTAGTCAAATGAAGAAATTCTTCAAGGAATTTAAGGAGTTTATAACTCGCGGAAATGTTTTGGACATGGCTGTGGGCATCATTATAGGTTCTGCGTTTACCGCTATCATAACCGCGATTGTAAACAACATTCTTACCCCGCTTATAAACTGGATTCCCGGTGCGGACGGTACGGGTGCGTTGCAGTTGGTTTTGAGAAACGCAGTGTTTGATGAGGACGGAAATACGCTTACCGAAGCATTGATTATAGATTTCGGTGCGGTTATTTCGGCTGTTATTACTTTCCTTATCACAGCGTTTGTTTTGTTTATTATTGTAAAAACCTTTAACGGCATGCACAAACGTGCGGAAAAGATAAAGGAAGAACTTGCGAAAAAGGCGGAAGAGAAAAAGGCTGAGGAAGAGGCTCCTGTTGAAGAGGCTCCTGTTGAAGCGGAACCTGCTGCGCCTGTAGTTACTACCGAGGAATTGCTTGCTGAAATCCGCGACCTTTTGAAAGCGCAGAATTCCAACAGCGAAAAAACGGAAGAATAAAGTAAATAATTGCATTAAAAGAATAACAGCCGACGGGAATTAATCCCGTCGGCTGTTTTAATTTATAATATAAAACGGCTCAATAAAACGGCGCAATTAATTTTGTCAAATAAATTGCGCCGTCGAAAGGCAAATTTTGTTTTAGAAATTTCAATAAAAGTCCGTTCAAACATTTTTATTTTGCTACATCTTGTGATATAATGATAGTGTTTTCTTGAAATGTTGTGTTTAGCTATAAAATAAAGAATGTAAATCCGGAACGGAAAGCCAATATAAAAAAGTAAACGTTCAGTACGGCAAGAACGGGCATCAATATCATTAAAAGCAGATTTTTAAGTCGGTAACGCATTATAAACATGCTTACATATATTGCTATCGCTCCGCCTAAAATTGCCGTAAGTATTAGTTTTCCGTCGCCGCTGTTCATCTTTGTTTCGTTGCCGCAGGCTTCGTCGCGTTGTGTGCGTAGCAGAATTACGGCGTAGAAGTTTACGGCGAGAATATACACAATAAAAATTATATACAGTAGCAGCATAAAAAAAGTATGCTGCAAAAATAAATCTTTAATACGGAGATCTCAATGTCAAAAGTAGCCGTTATAATGGGAAGTAAGTCTGATTGGAGCGTTGTTAAACCCGCCGCAGACGTTATTAATTCTTTCGGTGTAGATGTAGAAGTAAGGGTTATTTCCGCACACCGCACGCCTGAGGAAGCGCACGAATTTGCTTCCGCCGCAAAGGACCGCGGGGTTGAAGTTATAATCTGTGCCGCAGGCAAAGCCGCACACCTTGGCGGTGTGATTGCCGCGTGTACAACTTTGCCTGTGATCGGTTTGCCTGTAAAAACCGATATGATGGGCGGGCTTGACAGTTTGCTTTCAATAGTTCAGATGCCTTCGGGTATACCTGTCGCTACGGTAGGCGTAAACGGTGGGGAGAACGCGGGGCTTCTTGCTCTGCAAATTCTTGGTATAAAATATACGGATATTGCGGATAAGCTCGTCGAATATAAGCGTAAGATGAAAGAAAAAATTGTTGCAGACGATAAAGCTTTACAGCAGGAATATAAGTACGGTCAATAATTTTTACATACCCGCAGTGCACTCTGCGGGTATTTACATTGAAAATTCACGAAAATTTTCGTGGCAAATAAATAAGGAGTGTTTTATTTATGGAAAGAAAGGAACAACTTTATGAAGGTAAAGCAAAGAAAGTTTATGCAACCGAAGACCCCGACTACGTTATCGTTTCCTATAAAGATGACGCAACCGCATTTAACGGCTTGAAAAAAGGAACGATAGCGGGCAAGGGCGTAATCAATAATAAGATGAGCAACCTTATGATGGGCATGCTTGAAAAGAAAGGTATACCCACACATTTCGTCGAGGAAATTGACGACAGAAATACAGTTGTTAAAAAAGTTCAGATAGTTCCTCTTGAAGTAATTATAAGAAATGTTGCGGCAGGCAGTTTTTCAAAACGCTACGGCGTTCCCGAAGGCACAAAATTTGCCGCGCCCACAATAGAATTTTCATATAAAAACGACGACCTCGGGGATCCTCTCATAAACGACTATCACGCCCTTGCGCTCAATCTCGCTACGGAAGAGGAAATCGAAACTATAAAGAAAATGGCTTTTGCGGTTAATGAAGCTATGATAGCGTTCTTTAAGGAACTCAATATCGATCTAATAGACTTTAAACTCGAATTCGGCAGGTTTAAAGGGCAAATCGTGCTTGCAGACGAGATATCGCCCGATACTTGCCGTTTTTGGGAAGCGGGCAGTTGGGATACGACAAAGCATATTAGTCTTGATAAGGATAGGTTCCGCCGCGATTTGGGCGGAGTAGAGGACGCCTACGCCGAAATTTTCAAGAGAATAGGCTTGAAATAAACATTAACAAGGACAATCTATATTCGGACAGTTAAAGGAAACATCATGTATTTGAGGACCGAAAAAGCACCGTTTGACAGTATGCACGAAGAGTGCGGCGTGTTTGGCGTTTATTCGCAGGAAAACCGCGACGTTGCGCATACGGTATACTATGGATTATACGCCCTTCAACACAGGGGGCAGGAAAGCGGTGGTATTGCCGTCGCTTATGCCGATAAAATAGTTTATCATAAAGGAATGGGGCTTGTGCCCGACGTTTTTTCGGGCGGCAATCTCGAAAGCCTTCCCGAAGGCGATATCGCCATAGGGCACGTTCGCTATTCCACAACAGGTGCAAGCCAGCTTTTAAACGCACAGCCCGTAGTTTTTACGGGTAAGTGCGGAAAGATGGCTTTTGCCCATAACGGAAATTTAATCAACACAAAACAATTGCGCGATGAAATGATTGCGCAGAATGCCGTATTCCAGACTTCGATTGATTCGGAAGTCATGGCTGTTTATATAAACAGTCTTTCCGACGGCGATATTCTTACGGGAATTAAGCGCGCCTGCCCTAAATTTAAGGGATCTTACGCACTGGTGGTTATGACCACCGATAAACTTATTGCCGTGCGCGACCCTTACGGCATAAGGCCGCTGTGTATAGGCACATGTGACGGCGACTATGTTGTTGCAAGTGAAACTTGCGCTCTTGATGCTGTTGGCGCCAATTTTCTGCGCGACGTCAAAGCGGGTGAAATAGTGGTTATAGACAGCAATGGCATAACTTCCTGTTTTATGGACGACCTGCCCGCTGAGAGCCGTATGTGCATATTCGAATACGTCTATTTTGCACGCCACGATTCCGTACTGGACGGGTTAAGCGTCTACGATGCAAGGAAAGAAGCGGGTAGATTGCTTGCAAAGTACTATCCCGTGGAAGCCGATCTTGTTTCCGGTGTGCCCGATTCGGCTAACGTCGCCGCCCGCGGCTACGCCGAAGAAAGCGGTATTCCCTTTGTAGAGGCGCTTGCAAAAAACAGATATGTCGGCAGAACTTTCATTCAACCTGACCAGCGCCAGCGCGAAAATAGTTTGAACGTAAAAATGAACGCACTACGCGCAAATATACGCGATAAACGTGTCATTATAATAGACGATTCCATAGTGCGCGGAACAACTATGCGTAAGATAATAAAGATGTTGAGGGACGCGGGCGCAAGAGAAGTTCATATCAGAATCTGCTCGCCTATAATAAAACACCCCTGCCACCTCGGTATAGATATCCAGACCTATTCGCAGCTTATTGGCGCATACCGCGATGAAGACGGCATTTGCCGAAAGCTTGGCGCCGACAGCGTAAGATATCTTACGGTGGAACAGCTTTTAAGTACCTGCAAAAGTGCGCATACGTCTTTCTGTCTGGGCTGTTTTAACGGGGAATATCCCTATCCGCTTTCGGGATATGAAGCGGATAAACTTAAACTCGAATAAAGAACGACGGACGTTAAGGAGATAAAAAATGAGTATATCATATAAAGACAGCGGCGTAGACGTTGAAAGAGGGTACGAGGCGGTTCGCCTGATGAAAGAACATGTAAAGTCTACTTATACGGACGGAGTTCTCGGCGATATAGGTTCGTTTGGCGGATTTTTCGCCATGCCCAAAGGGATGAGGGAGCCTGTGCTTGTCGCGGGAACCGACGGCGTCGGCACTAAATTGAAATATGCTATAATTTCCGGCAAGCATGATACAATCGGCATTGACGCAGTTGCTATGTGCGTCAACGATATAGTTTGTCAGGGAGCAAAACCTCTGTTTTTCCTCGATTATTTCGCTACGGGAAGTTTAAGTCCCGAAAAAGTCGCTACGGTGGTTTCGGGCGTGGCGGAAGGTTGCAGACAGTCAGGCGCGGCCCTTATCGGCGGTGAAACGGCTGAAATGCCCGGTTTCTATCCCGAAGGCGATTATGATATCGCAGGTTTTGCAGTGGGTGCGGTCGATAAAAAGAAGATAATAAACGGCAGCAAGATAAAAGCCGGCGACGTACTTATAGGCATCAAGTCCAGCGGCATACACTCCAACGGCTTTTCGCTTGTAAGAAAGCTTTGGGGCGAGGATATGAAGGAACTTGATAAATACGACGAAAGATTGGGCGCTAAAATAATCGACGTTCTTTTAACTCCCACCCGCATATATGTAAACAGTATATTGAATCTGATTGAAAATGTAAAAGTTAAAGGTATTGCCCATATCACGGGCGGCGGCTTTATTGAAAATATTCCCCGTATATTCCCCGACGGAATAGGTTGCAGGATAGATACAAAGTCTTATGAAGTTCCCGAAATTTTTAAAATCATGCAAAAGAAATCAGGGCTTAAAAAAGAACAAATGTACAATACGTTCAATATGGGTATTGGCATGGTTGTCTGCGTTGCCAAAAAGGACGTTGAAGCAACCGTCAGGCAGCTTGAAAGTACGGGTGAAAGTTGTGCGGTCATCGGTAAAACTATCAAGGGCAGCGGAGTTGTTTTAAGATGAAGCGCATAGCGGTTTTTGCTTCGGGCGGAGGCACGGACTTTCAGTCGGTGATTGACGCAAACGAGAAAAGAAAATTCTGCGAGATAAGCTGCCTTATAGCTTCAAAAGATGGCATTGGCGCGATAGACCGCGCAAAAAAACACGGAATTTCAACGGCCGTATTTGCAAAACGCGATTACGGCGATTTGGAAACGCTGTACAAAGAACTTGCCGCGTTGTTGGATAGGAACGGCGTGGACTACGTAGTTTTAGCGGGTTGGCTGAAAATAATTCCCCAATCGTTCATTAAACGGTATGAAGATAGAATAATCAATATTCACCCGTCGCTGATCCCGTCATTTTGCGGCGCCGGCTATTACGGATTGAAAGTGCACCAAGCCGTCATTGATTACGGGGCTAAAATTTCAGGCTGTACAGTCCATTTTGTGAATGAAGTGCCCGACGGCGGTGCTATAATCGCGCAAAGAGCGGTTGAGGTAAAAACGAACGACACAGCGGAAAGTTTGCAAGCTCGTATTTTGGAAGCCGAACACGAACTTCTGCCGTATTGCGTTGAAAAGCTTTGCCTCGGCAAAGTGGAAAAACAAGATAGAAAAGTTATAATAAAATAAATATTCGGGAGGAAAGTTATGGAAATGAAAAAGAGAGCGCTTGTCAGTGTTTCAGACAAGGCGGGAGTGGTCGAGTTCTGCAAGGGACTTGCAAAAAACGGGTTCGAGATTATCTCGACGGGCGGCACTGCAAAGGCGTTGAAGGACGCGGGGCTGAGCGTAATCGGTATTTCCGAAATCACGGGCTTCCCCGAATGTCTTGACGGCAGAGTCAAGACCCTTCATCCGAATGTGCATGCAGGACTTCTCGCCATGCGTTCCAATCCGAAACATATGGAACAGCTTGAGAAGCTGAATATCAATACGATAGATATCGTCTGCGTAAACTTATATCCTTTCAAAGCTACGCTTGCCAAGGGCGCAGATTTTGCCGAGTGCGTGGAAAATATCGATATCGGCGGCCCCACAATGATAAGGGCGGCGGCAAAGAACTATCAGGACGTTGCGGTCATTGTCGATCCCAAGGACTATGATAAAGTTCTTTCTGAGCTTGAAAACGGTGGCGTCACTCTTGAAACGAAGAAGTATTTGCAGTATAAAGTATTCGCCCATACTGCCGTTTACGACAGCCTTATTTCCAATTACCTTGCCGCACAGCTCGGCATAACTTTCCCCGACGAGGTGACTTTCGCTTATTCCAAAGCACAGGATTTGCGTTATGGCGAAAACCCCCAGCAAAGCGCCGTATTCTATAATGAACAATTTATACGCAAAGGCTCTCTGTCGTCGGCAAAACAGCTTTGGGGTAAGGAGCTTTCCTATAATAATATAAACGATTCAAACGGCGCTCTCGAACTTTTAAAAGAGTTTGGTTCGACCCCTGCGGTTGTAGCCTGCAAACACGCAAATCCCTGCGGCGTGGGTACGGGCGAAAGCATTTACGAGGCGTATATGCGCGCTTACAACTCCGACCCCGTTTCCGTATTCGGCGGAATACTTGCAATCAACGGCACGGTGGACGAGGATACGGCGGCAGAAATCAACAAGATATTTATCGAAATCGTAATGGCGCCCGCTTATACCGATAAGGCTTTGGAAATTTTGAAGAGCAAAAAGAACATACGCCTTTTGCAGATTGACGATATTTCCGCGAAGCGTGAAAGCACTTCTTTCGACATGAAAAAGGTTTACGGCGGTCTTTTGGTGCAGCAGTATGATGAAAGCCTTATAAAAGGTGAAGATTTGTCGCTTTTCAAAAACCGTGCCGATGTTGAAGTTTCAACTTTGCCCTCCGGCAAGACAAAGACGGTCTACGGCACGGGCGTCGTTACCGAACGCGTTCCCACAGCCGAAGAAGTAGACGCCATGATGTTTGCTTGGAAAGTAGTCAAGCACACAAAATCCAACGCCATAGTAATTGGCAAAACAGGCAGGACAACGGGAATAGGTATGGGGCAGACCAACCGTATATGGGCGGCTCAGCAGGCTATCGCCCATGCCGGCGAGGAAGCAAAAGGCTCCGTAATGGCGTCCGACGCATTTTTCCCTTTCCCCGATTGCGTGGAAGAATGTGTTAAAGCGGGCATAACCGCCATTATTCAACCCGGCGGTTCGCTTCGGGATAAGGATTCGGTGGAAGCTTGCAATGCTGCGGGCATTGCCATGGTATTTGTAGGCGACAGACATTTTAAACACTAATAAAGATTAAGGTAGATAAATGAACGTACTTGTCATAGGTAACGGCGGAAGAGAACACGCTATATTAAAAGCTTTGAAAAAGAGCCGAAAAGTAGAAAAGCTTTACTGCATGAAGGGAAACGCAGGCACTGCTGAGATTGCGGAAAACGTAGACGTTGATTTTATGAATTTTGAAGCGGTGAAAGCTTACGTTTCCGCTCATCCAGAAATAGATTATTACGTTGTTACTCCCGACGACCCCCTTGCGGCGGGTCTTGTGGACTTGCTTGAAGGAATGGGAAAGCGTTGTTTCGGACCGAATAAAAACGCCGCCATTATAGAGGCGAGCAAAGCTTTTTCCAAAGAGCTTATGAAAAAGTACGGTATACCCACAGCCGAATCTCAGACATTCTGCGACTATGAAAAGGCGCTTTCATATATCCGCGAAAAGGGCGCGCCCATTGTTTTAAAGGCGGACGGGCTTGCACTCGGCAAAGGCGTTTTGATTTGCGAAAGTTTGAAACAGGCGGAAGAGGGTCTGAAAGAGATTATGCTCGATAAAGCTTTCGGTTCGGCGGGCAATAAAGTAGTCATAGAGGAGTACATGCGCGGGCTTAAATATACTCCCGGAGAGGAAGTTTCCGTTCTTGCTTTTACGGACGGAAAGACTATTGTTCCTATGATAACCTCTTGTGACCACAAGCGTGCAAACGACGGCGACAAGGGGCTCAATACCGGCGGCATGGGCACTTTTTCTCCCTGTCCTTTCTGGACGAAGGAGCTTGAAGAAGATGTGCTTAATACTATAATGATTCCCACAATGAACGCCATGAATAAGGAGGGCAGAACCTTTAAAGGCTGTCTATATTTCGGACTTATGCGTACGGATAAGGGAATGAAAGTTGTAGAGTACAATTCTCGCTTCGGCGATCCGGAAACTCAGGTCGTTTTGCCCATGTTAAAGACGGATTTAATGGATATTTTCGAGGCTGTCACTGACGAACGGCTTTCGGATATAAAAATCGAATGGGAGGACGGCGCGTGCGTCTGCGTAGTGCTTGCAAGCGGCGGATATCCCGTAAGTTACGTTAAAGGCAAAGAAATTGCTATCGGAGAAATTCACGACGCGGATTTAATACACGCGGGCACCGCCATTAAGGACGGAAAACTTGTCACGAACGGCGGTCGGGTTTTGAACGTTATTGCAAAAGGAAAAACGATAGAAGAGGCAAGATTCAAGGCATATTCCGCCGTAAAAAATATCGGTTGGGAGAATATGCATTTCCGTAAGGACATAGGCGTCAAATATCGCGAGGGTTAAAGTAATATGATTTACAGAATTTTCGTTGAAAAAAAGGATAATTTACAGGCAAAAAAGGTAAAAGAGGACGTTAAAAACCTTTTAAAAATCTCTGTTGAGGACGTCCGCCAATTTATTCGTTATGACGTTGAGGGGCTTTCGGAAGATGAGTTCCGCGCTGCGGTTCCATGCGTGTTTTCGGAACCTCCCGTTGACGATGTGTACTTTGAAGATATAACATTGCCTTCGGATTATGCCGTATTTGCAATAGCATATTTGACAGGGCAATATGACCAAAGGGCGGACAGCGCCGCGCAGTGCGTACAGCTTTTGACAAGAAAATCGCGCCCCTTAATAAAATGTGCGAACGTGTATGCAGTAAAAGGCGCTAATGAAGATGATCTTATAAGGATTAAGCGCCACCTCATCAATCCCGTTGAGAGTGAGGAAGTTTCTCTTGACAAGCCCGAAACGCTTGCACATGCGCGTATTGAAGCTGAGGACGTAAAAGAGCTTATCGGCTTTATTGACTGTTCCGACAGTGAAATAGCCGAATACCATAAGAATAACGGTCTTGCAATGTCTGTTGACGACCTAATATTCGTTCGCGATTATTTCACAAAAGAAGGCAGAAATCCCACCGAAACAGAGATAAAGGTCATTGATACATACTGGTCGGATCATTGCCGCCACACAACGTTTGCAACCGAACTTAAAAATATCGAAATAAAAGGCGACAATGCGCGCGTTCCCGAAGCCCTTGCGCTTTACCGTGAATTGTTCGATAAGTTGTATAAGGGCAGAAAGGATAAATATCCCTGCCTTATGGACGTTGCTACGATAGCGGTAAAGGAATTAAAACGTGAAGGTAAACTTGATAATCTCGATGAATCGGACGAGATAAACGCATGCTCTATAAAGGTTGACGCTACTCTTGACGGAGAAAAACAAAGTTATACCGTCATGTTTAAAAACGAAACCCACAATCACCCTACGGAAATAGAGCCTTTCGGCGGTGCGGCTACATGCCTTGGCGGCGCTATTCGCGACCCTCTTTCGGGCAGAACTTATGTGCTGCAATCTATGAGAATAACGGGTTGTGCCGACCCTACAGAACCTATAGAGAGTACTATGTCTGGCAAACTACCCCAAAGAGTCATTACAAAAACGGCAGCCGCGGGCTTTTCTTCTTACGGTAACCAGATAGGACTTGCTACTGGACAGGTTGACGAGGTCTACCATTCCGGCTATAAAGCAAAGCGGCTTGAAACGGGTTTTGTCGTCGGCGGCGCAAAGTCGGACATGATTTACCGTGAAAAACCCGCCAAGGGTGACAAAATAATTCTTCTCGGCGGAGAAACGGGGCGCGACGGTTGCGGCGGCGCTACCGGTTCATCCAAAGCGCATGATAAAAAATCCGTTCTCACTTGCGGGGCTGAGGTTCAGAAAGGTAACGCCCTCACAGAAAGGAAACTTCAACGCCTGTTCATGAATAAACAGGCAACCACGCTTATAAAAAAATGCAACGATTTCGGCGCGGGCGGCGTTTCGGTTGCGATTGGCGAACTTGCCGACGGACTTGAAATTTATCTTGACGAAGTGCCCAAAAAGTACGAGGGCTTGTCCGGGACGGAACTTGCTATTTCCGAATCTCAGGAAAGAATGGCAGTAGTGGTCGCTGAAAAGAACGTTGATAAATTTATTTCGCTTGCGGCTGAAGAGAATCTTTCGGCCACAGTCGTTGCAACCGTCAACGACGACGGAAGAATGAAAATGTTATTCCGCGGCAGGGCGATAGTGGATATTTCGCGCGACTTCCTTGACACAAACGGCGTAAAACAGGTAACCGACGCGGAAATTTGCGAAAATATAACCGATTATTTCAACGCTCCTCGGCAAAAGTCCTTTGAAAAAGCGTTGAATGATACTTTGTCCGACCTCAACGTATGTTCTAAAAAGGGACTTTGCGAGATGTTCGATTCCACTATTGGCGCAAAGTCCGTATACATGCCGTTCGGCGGTAAATATCAATTGACGCCCGTTATTGCAATGGCGGCTAAATTTGTCGGCGGCGAAACGGACGATTGCACGGTTTCTGCTTACGGTTACAGTCCTAAACTTATGTCAAGTTCGCCTTTCACGGGCGCAATATATTCGATTGTAGCTTCCGTTTCAAAGATAGTAGCGGCGGGCGCAGATTATCGCGATATCCGACTTTCCTTGCAGGAATTTTTCATGCGCTTACGCGACGATAAAAAGCGTTGGGGCGTGCCCTTGTCCGCACTTTTAGGCGCATTATCCGCGCAAATGGGTTTGGGATTGGGCGCTATCGGCGGGAAGGACAGCATGAGTGGTTCTTTTGAAGATATTGACGTACCGCCTACATTGATTTCCTTTGCCCTCGCTCCCGCAAAGGCGTCAGCTCTTATAACCAACGTTTTGACCCGCACGGGCGAAATATTGTACAGATTACCCGTAAAAAGGGATAAAAATAACTTTCCGGATTTCGAATACCTTAAAAATCTCTATGCCGTCGTGCATGAAAATATCGTAAACGGAAACATAAAATATGCGACGGTAGTAGAAAACGGAGGCGTAGCCGCAGCCGTTGCAAAATCATGCTTCGGTAACGGCTTCGGCTTCGATTTTGAAGGTAATTATGCTGATATTTTCTCTGAGTGTTACGGCGATATCATAGTTTCTGTAAACGACGTTTCTGTTTTAGACGGGTTGGAGGTAATTTCCGTAGGGCATACGGCAGAGGGCATAAAAGGCTTTACGCTTGGCGGTGAGAATGTTAGTTATACGTCTGCGGTTAAATCATATACGGAAAAACTTAACGGAGTCTTTCCCGCGACGGCTGCGGCAAGCGGCGATATTCCCGTATGCGATTATGACGGGACGGCAAAATACGGCAATATATCGATAAAGGTAGCCAAGCCTCGCGTGTTTATACCTGCGTTCCCCGGAACTAACTGCGAACTTGATACGGCGCGCGCATTCAGACAGGCGGGGGCAGAACCTGAAATTCTTGTAATACGCAACAGATCGGCCGCCGACATTGAGGAGAGCGTTAACGCTATAGTAAAGGCCATTGACCGTGCCAATATAATAGCTTTCCCCGGCGGTTTTTCAGGCGGCGACGAGCCCGACGGTTCGGGTAAATTTATAGCTACGACTTTCAATAATCCCGCTGTTTCCGAGAGGGTTATGGAACTTCTCAATAAACGAGACGGACTGATTTTGGGTATATGCAACGGTTTTCAGGCGCTTATAAAACTCGGACTTGTCCCTTACGGCGAGACCCGTAAACTTTCGGCCGATTCGCCTACGCTAACTTTTAACAATATTTCGCGCCATGTTTCAACGCTTGTAAATATCCGCGTTGCTTCAACCATAAGTCCTTGGCTCGCTGCGTGCAAAGTAGGCGACATATACACCGTTCCCGTTTCTCACGGTGAAGGCAAAGTAGTCGCCCCCCGTGCGGAACTTGAAAAAATGCGCTCAGGAGGACAGATTGCAACGCAATACGTTAACTTATCGGGTATACCCACAATGGAAAGTCCTTATAACCCTAACGGCAGTATGTATGCGATAGAAGGCATTACGTCGCCCGACGGCAGGGTTTACGGCAAAATGGGTCACAGTGAAAGAAAGGGCGACAACCTTTATAAAAACTTTGACGGCAATTTCGATATGAAAATATTCGAAAGCGGCGTTAAATATTTTAAGTAATGTATAAAGTTTCGATAATATAGGTTTGATAATAAGTTTCAGCGAAAATTTATAAAACATATCAGACTTTTTATAATAAAATTAATGAAGGGGAAATTATAATGAAATGTTTGTATTGCGGTTTTGAAGACAGTAAAGTTATTGACAGCCGTTCTGCGGACGAAGGCAGGACTATCCGCCGCCGCAGGGAATGTCTTAATTGCGGAAAAAGGTTTACTACCTATGAAACCATAGAAGATACGCCCGTTCTGGTCGTAAAAACAAGCGGACTAAGACAGGCTTTCGACGCTCAGAAGGTCAGGAACGGCATTATAAAATCATGCGAAAAACGTCCCGTTTCTTCTGCCGCCATAGATGAAATGGTTTCCGCCGTAACGAAAAAGGTGTATAATTCAATGGAGCAGGAGGTTTCTTCCAAAGTTATCGGTGAGATGGTAATGGATGAACTTAAAAAGTATGACGAGGTAGCTTACGTCAGATATGCAAGCGTTTACCGTTCGTTTAAAGATATTTCAAGCTTCATGGAAGAGTTGCAAAAAATGATGGACACTAAAAAATAATTAAAAAAACGCGTATTTACCTCGCGGCATGTACGCGTTTTTTTGCTGTGCTATAATGAATGGATCAACTAAAAAAATCAGAATAAAAAATGTTGTCATCGGCGGCGGGGAAAGCGTTAAGATACAATCGATGTGCACGGTCAAAACGTCTGACGTAGCAGGCGTTACGGCGCAGATTAAAAATCTTGAGGACGTCGGTTGTGAAATTATTCGGGTTTCCGTTCTTGACGAAGCCGATGCAAAAGCAATAAAATCAATAAAAGACAATATCGATATCCCGCTTGTCGCAGATATACATTTTTCGGCAAAACTTGCGGTTGCGGCCATTGAAAACGGCTGCGACAAAGTTCGGATAAATCCCGGCAATATTGGCGGCGAAAATGAAATTAAGCGCGTTGCGGACTGCATTAAAGCGCATAACGTTGCAGTGCGCGTCGGTTCCAATACGGGGAGCATTGAAAAAGAGTTTTTGCAAAAATACGGTAAGAACGAATATTCCCTTGTGGAAAGCGCATTGAAAAGCGCAGGGCTTCTTGAAAAATACGGCGTTAATGATATTGTCATTTCCGTCAAAGCCTCTGACGTGCCGCTGACAGTAAAAGCGTATAGGTTATTATCTTCACGCACGGATTATCCGCTGCATATCGGAGTAACTGAGGCAGGCACGGAAGATATGGCCATCGTAAAGTCCGCGGCGGCGCTCGGCTCTCTGTTGGTCGACGGAATAGGCGATACCTTGCGCGTCTCGATTACCGATGATCCCGTTAAAGAGGTCGTTGCCGCCCGAAGAATTTTGCGTGCCGTCGGGCTTGATAAAAATTTTGTAGACGTTATTTCATGTCCCACATGCGGCAGATGCCGCTGGCATTCCATGGAACTCGCCAAAAAGACGCAGTTAAGGGTTGAAGGGATAAAAAAATCTTTAAAAATCGCGGTCATGGGCTGCGTTGTAAACGGCCCCGGCGAGGCAAAGGACTGCGATCTCGGTATTGCGGGCGCGGAAGATTATTGCGTCATATTTAAAAATGGAGTAATATTTAAAAAAGTGCCCTCGGAAAACGCTGAAAGGGAGTTTTTCGGGGAAATAGACAGGCTTTGTAATGAGTGAAAACATAATTGAAAAGATTCGCTCGTCAGGTGAAAATTTTGCTAACGCTATTTTGCGTCCGCCGGTTCTTGACAGCGCGGCGCGCAAGGTTTCTGTGAGCGTTGTGACGGACAGAGCTTTTACCGAAAGCGAGCGGGAAAATTTATATAAAATAATACGCGGTCTTGTGCCGCAATACTTTGCGTGCGAATTGGAAGTAATAAAACTTTCGCCCGATTGTGAAATGGTTGCGCGTAAAATAAAGGAAATATTGTCCGTACATTTTAAAACGATATATGCTACTTTATCGGACGCCGATGTAACTGTGTGCAAGACGGATAGCGGATTCGATTATGAAATTGCTGTTTTATCGGTATTTATGTCAAACACTTTGGTTTGTGAAAAAGTCAACGAGCTTTTAAAGCAGACTTTCTGCGGCAATTTCTATGGAAAATTAATTTCTAACGGCAAAGCGGCGGACGATATCGAAATAGAGGAAAAGGAGGACGAACCGGAATTTATTACGCCCGTCAGAAAGTTTGAAATTCAGGACTTTTCTTTTCTTGAAGGAGATAAATTGCAAAAGGATGCAATTTATATGGCGGATTTGAATCTTGCGGGTGACGACGTAGTTGTATGCGGCACAATAGAAGATATCCGCGTGCGTTCTTATACGAATAAACGCGGACAGGAGAGAAACTATCTTTCGCTCACTTTGACGGATACTACTGCGGTAATGACTACTACATATTTCATGCGCCAGAGGAGCGCCGAAAAAGTAAGCGCACTAAAACCCGGGGACAGTATTGTGTGTACGGGGAAGAACGAAGTTTTTAACGGGAACCTGCGTTTTACCGCCAACATAATAGATTACGGTAAAGTTCCCAAAGGATTTGTGCCCGAAAAGAGAACTTCAAAACCTGTGCCACGGTCTTACCGTTTTGTCAAACCGCAACGGTTTACCGATACGGAGCAAAAGAATCTGTTTATCGATTCTACACTTCCCGAATGTCTTAAAAAAAATTCGTTTGTTGTGTTCGATCTGGAAACAACGGGTCTGAATTCCTCGGCCGTTTCGGGAAATATGGACGCTATTCTCGAAATCGGCGCTTATAAAATCGAAAAAGGTGAGATAACTCAAAGTTTTTGGACTTTTGTAAATCCCGCAAGGAGGCTTTCCGAAGAAATTACACAGCTTACCGGCATAACGGAAGCTATGGTTGCGGATGCGCCTTCCTGCGAGGAAGTTATGCCGGACTTCTTTAAGTTCTGCGACGGATGTATACTTGTAGGGCACAACCTTGTCGGGTTCGATTTCAAGTTCGTCGATTATTATTGTTCCAAGTGCGGCTATATTCTGGAAAGAAAATTGATTGATACCATTCCGCTTTCTCAGGAAATGTTGCTCGGGCTTTCCAATTATAAATTGAATACCGTAGCGGCGCGCTTCAATATCGCGTTCAATCATCACAGGGCGGTTGACGACGCCCTTGCAACGGCAAAAATATTTATTGAGTTAATAAAATTAAAAAAATCTTTGCCTAAGCTTCAATAAAAGTTGATTTTTATTTTTCCGCGTGGTATAATATATTCAACCTTAATCGTAATTTTAAGATTGAGTGCCTTGCGGGGCACTCAATACTTGTATTAAAGGATAAAAGAGGGATTTAAATTGAAAATTAAACCTTTGGAAGATATCCGCGCATTTATGGAAACGTATGCCGCTCCGCTCGGCATTGAAATAATAGACGTTGAGTGGAACGACCGCGAATGTTCGCTAACTGCCGTCATTGAAACGGAAAGCGGAGTAGATCTCGATACTTGCGAAAAGTTTCATAATGCAATCATGGATCCTATAGACGAGTTTGATCCTACTTTTGGCTTGCCGTATACGCTGAATGTTTCAAGTCCGGGGCTTGACCGACCTTTCAAAACCGAAAGAGATTTCGTGCGCAACCTCGGAAAGGATGTCGAGGTGAAGCTGTTTGCACCTTTGAAAGGAAATAAATTTATAGAGGGCGCTTTGGTTGCATTCGATGAAAATTCCGTCACGGTAAAAACTGATAAGGAAGAGTTGAAGATTCAAAGAAATAAAATCGCAAAAATAAATAAAGCAATAAAGTTCGAATAAATATAAACAAGACCTTTAAAAGTCAGGAGATTAAAGATGACAAATAAAGATTTCTTTGCCGCACTTGCGGATTTAGAGAAAGAAAAGGGTATCCCCCAGCAAGTTTTTTTGGAAACGCTTGAAAACGCGCTTGTTTCCGCATGTAAAAAGCAATATGCGGGGCTTGCGGGCTCGGTGGAGATAACCGCCAACCCCGAAAAAGGTACGATCGATTTCTATACGGTGAGAAATGTTGTTGACGAAGTCGTTGACCGCGAAACCGAAATATCATTGGAAGACGCGCAACTAATTAAAAAGAGTTATAAAGTCGGCGATAAAGTAATAGAAAAATTCGTTCCGAAAGATTTCTCGCGTATTGCCGCGCAGACGGCTAAGCAGGTCATTCTTCAAAAAATCCATGAAACCGAGCGCGACGCCGCTATTACGGAGTTTGCCGATAAGGAAGGCGAGCTTTTATTGGGCGTTGTAAGAAAAATAGACGGGAAAAACATTTATTTCGATCTCGGCAAGGGTCAGGTTGAAGGGCTTATGTTGCCCTCTGATCAGGTTTCCGGTGAAAAGTACGAGCTTAACGACAAGGTAAAGGTCTATGTTAAACGCATAAAAAATGGTTTTCACGGTACGCAGGTGCTTGTAAGCCGTACTGCGCCCGGTCTTGTAAAAAAACTGTTTGAAGAAGAAGTTCCCGAAATCAAGCAGGGTACCGTCATTATAAAGGCGGTCAGCCGCGAGGCGGGTGCAAGAACTAAAATGGCTATATATTCTACCGATGAACGCGTTGATGCGATCGGCGCATGCGTCGGCAATAAAGGCGCAAGGGTCAATGCGGTAGTTGAAGAACTTGGCGGAGAAAAGGTCGATATAATTCCTTGGAGCGAGAATCCTTTGGAATTCATCGCAAAAGCTCTTTCGCCTGCAAAAGTTCTCTCTGTAACGCAGACGGACGATAAGACGGCTATGGCCATAGTTCCGGACGACAAGCTTTCTCTTGCAATTGGCAAAGACGGTCAGAACGCCCGTCTTGCCGTTAGGCTTACGGGTTGGAAAATAGACGTTAAGAGCGAGTCTGCTGCGCAGAAACTCGGATTTAATACCGATGGAAATACCGCAGGCGAAGAGGAAGAAGGAGTAAATGGCGAAGACTAAGAAGATTCCGCTCAGAATGTGCGTTGCTTGCCGTGAATTGAAAGAAAAAAAATCTATGTTGCGCGTAGTGAAAAATTCAGAGGGCAAAATATTTATAGATTTTTCTTCCAAAGCGGCGGGGCGCGGCGCATATGTATGCGATAATCCTGAGTGTGTAAAAAAACTCGGAAAACAGAAAATTCTGAACAAGGTCTTTTCCTGCGCGGTGGACGAACGTGTCTACGCCGCAATAGAGGAGGAATACTTTGGCAAAGGGCAGGATTGAAACATTTATCGGTTTCAGCGTCAAGTCGGGTAAAATTACGCTCGGTTCGGGAGCGATTGGAACGCTCAGGGGCGGCGTGTATTTGATTATACTTGATGGATCCGCGGCTAAAAATTCCGTGCGGCTTGCGCTAAAATTCAAAAACAGATTTGCATGTCCGTTGCTTATATGTGACAGCGGATTTGAAGAAGCCGTAAACAAAGCGGGTTGTAAGTTAGCGGCTATAAGAGATAAGGAGCTTGCCAAAGCTATTTTGGGAAGCGAGCAAAGTAATTACCGATTATATACGGGAGGCAACTTTTAAACATGGCAAAATACGAGAATATCGAAAAAATAGGATTGTTGATTTCCGGAGGTTCGGTTTCCGAACTGAATAAAAAAGTAACGGGCGCCGAGCGTAAAGCTTCCGAGATATTGAAAAAGCTTAACGAGCTTGATGCTGCCCGTATAGCAAGAATTCAGGAAGAAGAAAGGCTTGCGGCCGTAAAAGCGGCGGAAGAGGCTGCGCGTATTGCGGAAACTCGGAAAGACGAAGAGGAAGCAAGACGGGCGGCAGAGGAGCTTGCGGCAAAGAAAGCGGCCGAAGAAGCCGCTAAAGCCGAGGCAGCGAAAGCCGCAGAGAAAGAACATGAAAAGCAATCCGAAAAAACCGAAAAGGAACCTGCACCGCCTGAAAGCGTGAATGTGCCCGTTTCCGAAAAGCGGCCACCCGTACAGGCGGCGTCATCGCAAACGGCTCGTCCGGCAAAATCAGTGAATTATCAACAATCGTCTAATATTGGCGCAAAACCCAAACCCGAAAACAAGACATTTGTAAATCGTGATAACCGCGACAATCGCGAGAACCGCAATAATACGCGCCCTCCCCGTACTGGAACGCGTCCTCCTTTCAACGCTCAGCAGGGACAGCGACCTGTACAATCCAGACCTTTAACCGGTGTTGCAAATGCAAGAGGAGCGGCGTCTGCCGCGCCCGTTCAGTCGGCTAAAACCAAAAATTTCGGCCCCGATAAAAAGAAGGGGTATGAAAAGACTTACGTTGAAAAAGAGAGAAAGACTATTTCAAAACGCGCAATGCAGAAACAGCAGGGTGCATCTATTGAAGATTTCGATGAAAATAAGAGCGGTTACAGAAAATTAAGAACAAAGAAAGATAAACGTCAGGTAAACGTCCAGACCGTCAAGATTGATCACGCAATCGTTACAACGGATGAAATTCCCCTTAAAATTCTTTCAGAAAAGTTGGGGATATCGGCGGTTGAAATAACGAAGCGCCTCTTTAAAGAGGGCATCATGAAAACGGTAAATGAATCGCTTGACTATGATACCGCAGCTTATATTGCCGCCGGCATGGGTATAGAGCTTGAATATAAGCCCGAAAAAACGGCGGAGGAATTGCTTTCAGAACAGCAGGCCGATACCGTAGAAGAGATTGAAAGCCTTGTTCCCCGCGCTCCCGTCGTAACGGTTATGGGGCATGTCGATCACGGTAAAACCTCTCTTCTGGATTATATAAGAAATACTAAAACCGCGGCGGGCGAAGCGGGCGGAATAACCCAGCATATCGGCGCATACGTTGCAAAGGTAAACGGCAAAAATATAACGTTTATCGATACGCCCGGTCACGAAGCGTTTACGGCAATGCGTGCGAGAGGCGCTCAGGTTACTGATATAGTAATACTTGTAGTCGCGGCGGACGACGGCGTTATGCCTCAGACCGTTGAAGCCATTAACCATGCAAAATCGGCGGGCGTAGATATTATCGTTGCCGTTAATAAGATAGATAAAACGGGCGCTAATATTGAAAAAGTCAAACAGGAGCTCACCGCATACGATCTTGTGCCCGAAGAGTGGGGCGGAAGCACGCCTTTCTGTCCTATTTCCTGCAAGACGGGCGAGGGCATAGACGAGCTTCTTGATAATTTGCTTCTGGTTGCGGAAATGAAGGAATTGCTTGCAAATCCCGCAAGAGAAGCAAGAGGCACTGTTATCGAAGCGCGCCTTGATAAGGGCAAGGGTCCCGTTGCAACCGTGCTTATACAAAACGGTACGTTGCATACGGGCGACAATCTGATATCGGGTACCGTTACGGGCAGAGTCCGCGCCATGATCGACGACGAGGGCAGAACAGTCAAAGAAGCAGGACCTTCAATGGCGGTAAACGTGCTCGGTCTTGAACAGGTTCCCCGTTCGGGTGATTCCATATATGCCGTTTCGCAGGCTCTCATGAAGCAGGTTATCGATGAGCGTAAGAGAAAGGAATCGGACGCAATGGTGAAGTCCGCATCGAAAGTTTCGCTTGACGATGTATTCGATAAAATTGCCGAAGGCAACATGAAGGCTCTTAATCTCATTATAAAAGCTGACGTACAGGGTTCGGTCGAAGCGATTAAGCAGTCCGTCGTTAAGCTTTCCAACGAAGAGGTTCAGGTCAAGGTTATACACAGCGGCGCGGGCGCCGTAACCGAAACGGACGTAATGCTTGCCGATTCTGCAAACGCAATAATTCTTGCGTTCAATGTAAGACCCGACGCAAAAGCTAAATCGCTTGCCGAAACCAGTAAGGTGGATGTAAGGACATACAGAATAATTTACGATCTTTTAGATGATATGGAAGCCGCTTTGAAAGGCATGCTTGCGCCTAAATATCAGGAGATCATGCTCGGTAAATGCGAAGTACGTCAGACGTTCAAAATTACCGGTGTGGGAAATATCGCGGGTTGCTATGTTCTTGACGGAAAGATCGTCCGCGGCGGCAAACTTAGAATATACCGCGAAGATATTCTTATCGTCGAAGGAAACGTTCGTCAGTTGAAGAGATTTAAGGACGACGTTAAAGAAGTTGCCGCAGGTTTTGAATGCGGTTGTGCAATCGAAGGCTTTAACGACATAAAAATAGGCGATATTATAGAATGTTATCTGATTGAACAGATTCCCGCATAGTTCAGTTTATATAAGATAAGTTATCGCCAAAAGGGTCTATTATGAAAAGTAAACGTGAAGAACGCCTCTCAGGTGAATTCCAAAAGGAAATATATTCGGTCATTAATACCAAAGTAAGGGCAAAAAATCCTTCGCTTTCTGCGATTATCAGTGTGACCGAAGTTGACGTTGCGCCCGATTTAAAGAGTGCGAAAGTTTATATAAGCGTATACGATAAGGACGAAGCGCGCGCAAAGTCAAGCCTTGCAATTATTGCCGACAGCGCGGGTTTTATCCGTCATGAGCTGTCTAAGGTTATGCGGTTAAGGACTGTTCCGGAACTTCGTATAATTTCTGATTCCTCCATGGAATACGGCGAAAAAATAGATAAAATACTTTCAAAACTTGATATAAAAGACGAATAAAGGTAAATTATGAACAACACAGCGGAAGAAATAATAATACAGCTCAACGCGGCCAAACGTATGGTGATATTTTGTCATGCACGTCCGGACGGCGACGCCTTAGGCGCCGCTCTTGCGTTCTATCTTCACTATAAAGGCGAAGGTAAAGAGGCTTATATGTGCTGTGAAGATCTTCCGCCCGAAAAATTTTCATATCTGCCTGTAATGGCTGACGTAAAAAACGAAATACCGCAAGGTCAATATGATACTTTTATAAGCGTTGATTGCGCGGAAAGTGCCCGTATAGGCGTATTTGCCAAACGGTTCCGCTCATTTAAGGGCGCAACGATAAATATCGATCACCATATATCCAACGACGGATATGCTAAATATAATTATATTTTAGAACGTCCCGCAAGCTGTGAAATAATAACCGAGTTGTTTATTCAAGCGAATTGGGAAATTACAAAGGATATAGCCGACCTTCTGATGCTCGGTCTTATAACTGATAGCGGAAACTTTACGCACCGCGACGTGAGTGCAGATACTTTTGAGGTAGCGGCAGTGCTTAGACGCGCAGGTGCAGACGTATATGCCATAAATTATAATATGTTTGCCCGCCAGCCAAAATCGCGCGCGTTATTATACGGTAAGGTTATGAGCGGCGTAAGGTTTTATCTTGACGATAAAGTTGCGTTGATTGTAATAACCCAAAAGGATATGGAAAATACGGGGGCCGATAAAAGCTTAACGGAGGGCTTTGTTGATTTTCCTTTAACCGTCGACGGTGTGGAAGTTTCAATATCGATGCTTGAATTTAAAAAAGAACAGTATAAAACTTCGTTAAGGAGCAAAGGCAGGGTAAACGTTAACGAGGTCGCAGGAGTATTTGGCGGCGGCGGTCATATACTTGCGAGCGGTTGCATGCTTTACGGCACCGAAGAAAAAGCTATAAATGATCTTCTCGGCGCCATTTCCGATAAATTATGACGGGTTTTATAAACATAGATAAATCAATTGGCGCAAGCTCCGCCAAAGAGGTTTCGATTATAAAACGTCTTACGGGTTGTGCTTGCGGTCATATGGGCACGCTTGATCCTCTCGCAACGGGGGTGTTGCCTGTTGCAATAGGCAACGCAAGCAGACTTTTTGATTATTTTTTGACAAAGTCCAAGACGTATATAGCGACTTTTCTATTCGGAGAAGATACCGATACGCTTGATATAACGGGTAACGTTATTCATACGGGCGGATATGTTCCGTTCGGGGCAGAAATTGAAAGCGTGCTTGGTCAATTTACAGGCGAAATAATGCAGATTCCGCCTGCATACAGCGCTAAGTGTATAAACGGTAAGCGTGGTTATCAGCTTGCCAGAGAGGGGGTGGAATTTTCCCTTCCTCCCAAAAAAGTTAATATTTATTCGATAAATTTGCTTGGACAAGCCGATGAAAATTCCTATCGGTTAGAAATTGAATGTGGCGGCGGCACCTATATACGCTCTCTTGTAAGAGATATCGGCAATGCGCTCGGCACATACGCCGTCATGAGCGCCTTGCGCCGAACAAAGAGCGGTGTATTTAATATTGATACCGCAGTTAAATCGGAAAATCTTACTAAAGATAATATTTCAAAATTTATCATTCCCACTGACAGCGTTATTTCGCTTGAATCTATTCATGTCGGCGGAAATTGTGAAATAAAGCTTTTAAACGGTCTTTCGGTGGCTTATGAAGGAGAGAACGGAACGTATAAACTTTATCTTGGCGACGGATCTTTCTATGGTCTTTGCGAGGTAAGGCAATCAACCTTAAAGGTGAGGACAAAATTATGTTAGATATAGTAAAATACGGAGAAGATGAATTCGGTTATCCCGCGCTTATCGTTCTCGGTTGCTTTGACGGTATACATGCAGGGCATGCGGATTTATTGAAAAAAGCAAAGTTACAGGCTAAAATAAACGGACTTGATCTCGGCGTAATGATGTTTATCGGGGGTAAGGGCGGCAGACAGTTATTTACCTTTGAAGAAAGATTGAAATTTTTAGAGCCGTACAATGTAAAATTTGTGCTCGCCATAGATTTTAACGAAGAATTTAAAAAGACGACCGCCGCTGATTTTCTGAAAAATATTGAAGACAAAATCAATGTTAAAGCTTATATGAGCGGTAAGGATTTCCGTTTCGGCGCAGGAGCAAAGGGGAAGGCGGCAACGCTTAAAAAGTACGCCGACGACGAAGAAAACGGTGTTTGGTACATGTCCGTCAAGGACGTTACTTTTGGTGAAGAAAAAATCAGCTCAACCTTGGTAAAAGATATGCTTCTAAACGGCAGTGTAATGACGGCGAATACTCTCCTTGGCAGAAGGTATTTTGTTACCGGCACTGTTGAAACGGGGGCGGAACGCGGCGCGCACCTCGGATTTCCCACAATGAATATTCACTATCCCGACGATAAGGTTGAAGTAAAGCAGGGAGTATATAAAGTTTTATGCACCGTTTGCGGCGGAAAATATTATGGTATAGCTAATTATGGCGCCCGCCCTACTTTTGAAGAAGCAACTCCCGTTCTTGAAGTTTACTTAAAGGATTTCGATAAAGAAGTTTATGGGGAGCAGGTTACAGTGGAATTTATAGATTATATCCGCGATATCCGCAAGTTTGACAGCGAGGAAGAATTGAGCGCACAGCTTTCCGAAGACCTTAAAACTCTGGACGCGCAAAACGGAGAAACCGATGATTAAATTCGGACCGAGCGGCAACGGCGAAAGCTTTTATGCCGCAGGCTTAAAACATACTGAGCAAGCGGCAAAGTTTTGCCGTGAACGAGATCTCGATTGCTATGAGTATTCTTTCGGCAGGGGTATAACGTTGTCGGAGGGCAAGGCTATCGCAATTGGTGAAGCGTTTAAAAACGAAAATGTTGAAATAAGCGTACATGCTCCGTATTATATTAATTTTGCCAATCCCGATGATGAGGCGGCCCAAAAGTCGTTCGGATATGTTTTGGACAGCGCCAAGTTTTTAAAGTTGATGGGCGGAGACAGGCTTGTGTTCCATCCCGCGGCGCAGGGTAAAGCCACGCGGGAAGAAGCGGTTGCAAAAACATGCGACAGAATTAAAACTTTGCGTGATTATATTTATCTCAATGATTTGCAGAATCTGAAATTTTGTCCGGAAACTATGGGCAAGATAGCTCAGATAGGTACGCTTGAAGAAGTGGTTGAATTCTGTAAGATTGATCAGTGCTTTACGCCATGCGTCGATTTCGGGCATCTCAATGCGCGTGAGCAGGGCAGCTTAAAGACGGAAAAGGATTATCGTGACCGTCTTGAATATATGATTTCCGAACTCGGTTACGAGCGGATAAAACATTTCCACGTCCATTTTTCCAAAATAATGTATGGCGCAAAGGGTGAAATAAAGCATCTTACTTTTGCAGATACCGTATACGGGCCTGAATTCGAACCGTTGGCATTGGCTTTGAAAAAGTTAAAACTTGAACCGTACATCGTGAGCGAATCGGCAGGCACTCAGTCTGAGGACGCTTCCGAAATGAAACATATCTACAATAGCGTTGACATATAAACATTTATCTGTTAAAATATAGGTGTAATTATGTTATATAAAGCAGAAAAAATTTTTAAAGCAGTTGATGCAGATGCTGTTATTACATCGCAGGAAGATCTTCGGCTTTATCTCACAGGTTTTAATTCGTCTTTCGGGTATGTAGTAACCGATCGGGACGGCACTGTGTTTTATACGGATTCGCGCTACCTTGAAGGCGCTTCGGCTAAGCTTGAAAGTGAAGGAATATCCGTGCGGGAATTTAAGTCTTTGGAAGAGATTCTGAAACCCTATAGTAAGATAGCTATTCCTTTTGACAGCACATTATATCCCGAATACGAAAAATATAAATCATATGTTTCCGTCCTTACGGATAGTTCTGCCGCATTTACGGCTGCAATGGCTATAAAAGACGGCCGTGAGATAGAAAATATTAAGTCGGCATGCGACGTTACGGATCGTGCTTTTGAAAGTCTTTTGCCTTGCATAAAGGAAGGAATGTGCGAAAATGAAGTTGCGGCGGAGCTTGAATATCTTATGCGCAAGTACGGCGCCGGCGGAACAAGCTTTGATACGATTGTTGCTTTCGGTGAGGGATCAAGCGTTCCGCATCATGAAACAAGTTCAAGAAAATTAAAATTCGGCGATATAATACTTATAGATTTCGGATGTAAGGTTAACGGATATTGTTCCGATTGCACGCGTACTTTTCTTTTCGGTGATGATAAACGTCACGAAGAGTTTAAAAGGGCGTACGGGCATGTTTTTGAAGCGCATATGCTCGTAAAAGAAAAATTAACGGACGGCATGACGGGAAGGGAAGCCGACGCAATTGCGCGCAACTGCCTTAAATCATACGGTTTGGATAGTTATTTTACACATTCGTTGGGGCATGGGATAGGCGTCAATATTCATGAATTCCCCCGTCTTTCCCCAAAAAGCGCAGATAAACTTGTAAACGGCATGGTCTTTTCCGATGAACCGGGGGTATACTTCGGCGGTAAGTTCGGAATCAGAATAGAAGATACAGTGACACTTGTAAACGGCGAGGTAATAAGCCTTACCGATTCAGATAAAAAATTAAGGATAATTTAACCATAAAGGAGAATCAATATGGCATCCATTTTAGCAGGCGATATCAGAAAGGGCACAACTTTTGAGTACAACGGTAAGGGAGTTTATACCGTAACTGAATTCCAGCACGTTAAGCCCGGTAAGGGCGCGGCGTTCGTAAGAACCACGCTTAAAAACGTAGTCACGGGTCAGGTACTCTCGGACATCACTTTCAACCCCACGGCAAAACTTGAAACCGCTCAGGTTGAAACAAAGAAGATGACTTATTCATATACCGACGGGGAGTTCTATTATTTCATGGATCCCGATACGTTCGATATGATAACGCTCAATCTCGGACAGGTTGAAGAAGCTCTTAAATTTATAAAGGAAAACGATATCGTTACCGTTAAATCGCTCAACGGCACTGCGTTTTCTGTTGAACCCGAAAACTTCGTGGAGCTTAAAATTACCGAATGTGAACCCGGCGTTAAGGGCAATACCGCTACAAACGCAATGAAGAACGCCGTAGTAGAAACAGGCGCAACAATACAGGTACCTATGTTCGTGGAAGAAGGCGAAACAATCCGCATTGATACCCGTACCGGCGAATATATGTCGCGCGTGGGTAAATAATTTCGGTTTATGAAAGCTGTCATACAGCGCGTTAAAGAAACTTCGCTTTCGGTTGACGGTAAACTTATTTCGGAAATTCCTTTCGGGCTTACGGTTTATCTCGGCGTAAAGGTTGGCGATTCTCGCTTGCAAGCCGAATCCTTGGCAAAAAAAGTTGCAAGCTTGCGCATATTTGAAGATGCGCAAGGAAAGATGAACCTGTCTGTTAAGGACGTAAAGGGGGAAATTTTGCTTGTTTCCCAATTTACGCTTTACGGAGATTGCTCGCATGGCAACCGTCCGAGTTTTTCTGATGCAGAACGTCCCGAACCCGCGAAAGAGCTATATGAATATGTAGCAAAACTTTTGCGGGATATGGATATAACCGTAAAAACGGGTGTTTTCGGCGCCGATATGAAAATTCGGCAATACAATGACGGGCCCGTCACAATTATTTATGAAATTTAAGGCAGGGCGAAAATTCGCCCTGCTTTTGGCAGAATATGAAGATACAATTTCTCGGTACAGGCGCGGCAGAGGGGGTGCCCGCTGTGTTTTGCAATTGCGACTACTGCAAAAATATACGGGTTTTGGGGACGGAAGAATACCGAACCCGCTCACAGGTATTAATAGACGAAGAATTATCGATAGATTTCCCGCCTGACGCTTTTGCTCATTCGTTAAAATTCGGCGCGGAATTTTCCAGATTAAAGTATGTCCTTGTGACGCATTCTCACATGGACCATTTTTACGCGCATGATTTTATTCTGTTCGGTTATAAATATGCCCGTCCCGCGACGGAAAAACTTAGCATTTACGGAAATTCGGAAGTAAAAAAAGTTTTTAATGAATGTACCCGACGCGAGATGAAACCCGATGTTGCTCCGCATATCGAATTTAATTTAATAAATCCCAATGACAACTTTTTTGTCGGTGAATATAAAGTTTTAGCGCTTCCTGCCAATCATGAGAAGAATGAGGATTGCTTGCTCTATTATATAGAGCGCGGAGGTAAAGGGTATTTACATTTCTACGATACGGGCAGAGTTGGCGACGAAGTGTTTGACGCCCTTGCTTCATTCGGCGCGAAAGTGCACGTTGTTGCTTTCGATTGTACTTTTGTAGCCTATACGGCAGGAGAAGGCAGGCGTCACATGGGCATTGAGGACGATATGTCAATGAAGGAAAAGTTGTTCAAACGCGGCATTATAGACGAAAACACAAAGATAATAATTACGCATTTTTCCCACAATTCCAATCCTACGCGGGCGTATCTGAAAGAAATTGAAAAAAAGTACGGTGTTATAGCCGCTTATGACGGATTGAAAGTAGAAATATAATAATAAAAAGGTTAAACGGCGTAAACCAATGCACGTTATTAAACATTTTATTACAATTACGCGGCACAGGCATGCCGTGATGAAACATTGCTTTAAATGCGGGCTTATCTGGCGCGGGTTGACGCATGATCTTTCAAAATATTCGCCGTCTGAATTTTGGGCGGGCGCTAAGTATTATCAGGGAACACGTTCTCCGCAGGCAAAAGAGCGCGAGGTTTTAGGTTATTCCGCGGCCTGGCTTCATCATAAAGGCAGAAATAAACATCATTTCGAGTATTGGACGGACTTTGCCGACGGGAAGCGTGTTTATGTCGATATGCCGCCTAAATATTTTGCTGAAATGGTATGCGACCGCATAGCGGCTTGCAAGATATATCTTAAAGATAATTATACGGATAGCGCTGCGCTTGAATATTTTGAAAACAGAACGGATAAAGAGGGAATGAACGAAAAAACTTGTGAAAGATTGCGTTTTTTTCTTACAATGCTTGCCGAAAGAGGTGAGCGCTCAATGTTTAAAGAGCTGAAAAAATATATAAAAGAAAATAAATAGATTGAAAAAATTTATAAGCCGCACGATTTGATGTTGTGCGGCTTTCTATCTAACTATTTTTTCGTACGGGCTATCGTTACGTTATCACACTCTCTGTTTCTGAGTTCTTTTACGGGGTGTTCGCTGTCCTGATAGCGGTAATCTCTGCCCAATCGTTCCACGGCCTTCTTAATCACAAGGTGTGAGGGGTTACATTCGGGATCGCCCGACATAAACTTCTGATAGCTGAAATATCTGTGGTCGTCGGGTAGTTTTGATATATCTTTATAAAGATGTCTATCATCGGTGTTATCGGCCGTAAGTTTTATGGTTTCTTCAAGAACTTTTCTTATATATTCTTTATTTCCGCCGAGTTTTAAAAGCCGGGGGAACTCTCCGTCGCCGCAAACGCTTTCAAAGGTTTTCCCTTCATATTTTTTAAGCAGTTTAGCGGCCGCTTTTAAGTGTGGAACTTCAATTTTGAAGTGTTCTGCCCAAATCTTTTTGATATAATCGTCGCTTTCATCCATCATTGCGGAATAGTAAAGCCAACATTCGCAATATTCGTGCATTACCCATTGTTCCAACCAGGAAAGATTGGGGTCTTTCAGACTTTCATATTGGGATACATGCGCTTCTTCAATCATCGCGATTTCGGCATATAGCTTTCTGCCGATATCGTTTTTATACCACTGCGCGATGTTCATATAATAGTTCATTGTCTGCTGCTCGGCCGCGGTTATCGTGCTTGCGCACAGTTTACTGTACAAGTCAGCCTTTTCGGCATTCATATGAGGTTTTAAATCGTCCGCGGGGTAGCGGTGTTCCGCAACGGTAGGCCTGCCGGGCATGATCTCTGTAAATTGGCCGACAAGCATGTCGGCGTCCTCATCCTTATCCATTTTTAATAGATTTGCGTAGCGGTAAAGGTGGTCAAAGTCCTCTAAGAGAGCAAAGTTAAGCGCTTTTATATTGTTTTCATCCGTTTCATGGCGTGCAAGAACGGCAGTCAGGTCAACTGCAAGCTGTTCGTATGCGATAGTAGTTTCCAAAATACTTTCGTTTAAAGGTTTTAAACAGCTTATACGCTTTTGCTGTTGCTGTTCCTGACGCCGTATAATGGCAAGCGTTTCAAGAATTTCAGGTTCATCGCAGTGCCTTGCAAAGTTGTGCATGAACCATTGCGACTCAAATTCCGTTCCGTTCATGAGTATGACGCGGGTCTTTGTATACGGTGAAGTTTTATCTTTGTTATAGCTCCTCGGATACATCTTTTTCATTGGTAAAAAATTGTTTTCAAGTGATTTGCATTTTTCTTTAATAGGGTTCATATAATCCTCCGATAAAGTTTTTGTCATTGTTGAAATTTTTTAACCGTAAAATATAAAAATAATGTGAATATTATGTGATAATTGTGCCGCGAACAGCTATAATTTCGATTAATTATTGACAAATCGCATCATTTATTATATAATTTTTTCAGCAGGTAAGGGCAGTCGTTCTGCCTGAGCAAAGGGAGCTTCATCTTATGTGGTATGAAATTCTTTACCGTGTGCTCAGCATAATAAATTATGTAATCTTAATAATAATCGCCATACCTCTGTTATGGCAAATTTTTTATGTTTTACTGTTTTTTGTAAAGAAAAAAACGTGGAAACGTGCAGAAAATAAGGGGAGAATAGCCTATCTTATTCCCGCACACAATGAAGAGGACGTCATTTATAATACAGTAAAATCCATCATAGAAAAACAGAACTATCCGCGCGATAAGTTCGATGTTTTTGTCGTCGCCGATAATTGTACGGATAAAACAGCTGAACTTGCGAAAAAAGCGGGCGCTATAGTCCTTTTGCATAACGATCCCGAACCCGCACATCATATGGCGCTTTATCCTTTGAAATACGGGGTGGATTATCTTATCAATCTTGCTGACGACCATTATGATATGGTAGTGCACCTTGACGCGGATAATCATATTAACGACGATTTTTCTCTTTATATGAATGACGCTTATCAGGACGGAGTGGATCTTGCCCGTCCTTATGAAGGCGCAATCAATGCATCTCAGAATTTCTTTACTAAGGCATGCACTATTTTTTATATGTTCGATTCTCGTTACGGCAGTCGTATGCGTGAAAGATTGCACCTCGCAGCCCATGTAAACGGCAGCGGCGCAATGATGAGCGTTCGCATGCTCAAAGCTACCGGAGGTTATGATAGCGTTACAATATCCGACGATACCGAATATTGGTTCAACCGCCTTAATGATGGGTACAAGGGGCATTTTATTGAAGATGCCGTAGTATATGAGGATATGCCTTCGTCGCTTAAAGATACTTATAACCGCAATAAACGTATAGGATCCGGCGGAGCTAAGCTTATAAAAAGCAGAGTATTTAAAATGTTCGGCAAATTTTTTACTACGGGGAATTTTTCATACCTTGAAGTATTCAATACCTATATCTTTTTGTATTTGTCGGTTATTTTGTGCATTTGGCTTCCGCTTTTCTATATTTATAATTTTCTTTTCCTCGGCTTTGCCGGATATGGGTATTTACCGCTTTCGCTCTATCCGATTGAATACTATCAAACAGTTTTTTGGAACACTGTTATTATAGGGTGTTGCATAATAGTGGGATTATTCGTGCTGTTCGGGTGGTTACAGGCGCTTTTTCTTGTTCTAACCGATTATAAAAAAATCGGTGCAAAGAACAGGAGGGAGCTTATATCCGTCGTATTGCTTTTCCCTGTGTTTCTTATACTTTATTCCGTTACTATATGTATAGGTACAATGTCAAAACCCACTTGGGGCAAGGTAAAACGCAATGTCAAAAAATAGGATTTTATATGGAAATTAAAGACCAAACCTGTCCCGCTGAAAAAGAATGGGCTCTTGAAATTTGTAATCTTACTAAGTCTTACGGCAATGTAAAGGCGGTCAACGATATTTCTTTTAAAGTTGCCAAGGGTTCGCTCTTTGCCTTTTTAGGTATTAACGGTGCGGGAAAGTCAACAACTATAAATATAATCTGTTCTATTCTTCAAAAAGATTCCGGAAAGATTTATGTCAACGGCTATGATTTGGATGAAAAACCTTCAGAGATTAAGAATGAAGTCGGAATAGTGTTCCAGTCAAGCGTTCTCGATAAAGAACTTACTGTCAAACAAAATCTGGATATAAGAACGTCATTTTATTCATTGCCTAAGAGTAAAAAGAAAAAGAACATTGATACAATCATAAACCTTTTAGACCTTACGCCGATTTTAAACCGGACCGTTCGCACTTTAAGCGGCGGTCAACTTCGCCGTGTAGATATTGCGCGGGCAATGGTGCATAATCCAAGACTTTTAATTCTCGATGAACCCACGACGGGACTTGATCCCAAAACGCGAATAGCGGTGTGGTCGCTTATTGACAAAATTCGTGCCGAAACGGAAATGACGGTATTCCTTACTACGCATTATCTTGAAGAGGCGGAAAAAGCTACTGAAGTAGTTATCATGGATAAAGGTAACATTATAGCCCGCGGCACGCCAAACGAGCTTAAAAACGCCTATTCAAACGACTGCATTGTGTGCTATATGCAGCCGGATGTTGCTTTTGAAAAAGAGTTATCTGCCGATAATGTCAATTATTCATATGACGCGGAGCACGGCGCATACAGGCTTGTGATCGCTGATACTGCCGAGGCGAAAGTTCTTTTAAATAAATTCGATAAATATATGCGTGATATTGAGATAGTGAAAGGCGATATGGACGATGTGTTCCTCAATGTAACCGGACGCGATATGCGAAAAATGGGGGCGGAAGAGCATGATTAAAAAGCAGAACTATGCGGATATTTTCTTCCAGCTTACAAAACGCCACCTGCTTGTCTTTTTCAGAAACAAAATAAGGGTGTTTTATACCCTTATGGTTCCCGTCATAATATTTTTGGTATATATTTTGTTTTTGAGAAGGCTTGAACTTTCAATGGTCAATGAGTTCATAGTTAAATATGAAATCGATGTGACAGATTCTTTAACCAAATACGTTGAGACGATAGTGGATTCCTGGATGTTGAGCGGCATAACCGCCCTGTCAACGCTTACGGTTTCTTTGCAGACAAACAGCACTATTGTCTGCGATAAGGAAAACGGAGTCAATCGGGATTTCGCTTCATCTCCTATAAGCAGAAATGTTTTAATAGGCAGTTATTTTTTGTTTAATTTCCTTGTTACATTTATAATTTGCTTTATTTTTGTGCTTATTTGCCTTGTATATCTTGCGTTTATGGGTGAATTTATTATAACCATATACGACTTCTTGTCTATTGTCGGGGTTTTAATATATTCAACCATTTCGGCAACTTTATTTACTGTTTTTATTTGTTCTTTCATAAAGCATGAGCCCACGCTTGCGAGCTTGATTGCCATATTTTCAACCGCACTCGGATTTCTTATCGGTGCATATATGCCGCTTGGCTCATTGCCCCTTTGGGTGCAAAATATTTGTGCGTTTTTCCCCGGAACCTATGCTTGCTCACTGCTGAGATATTCTTTTCTATCAACTCCCGTTGCAGAAATAACGTCTTTTTTGGGTAGCGGCGGAGGTGCTTTCATAGAGGAATTGACTACCAATTTCGGTTTTAATATGGTGTTTTTTGATATAGCGGTGGAACCTTCTTATCAATCGCTTGCAATTGCTGTGTTTATCGTAATATTTGTAATTTTAAATATAGCGTCGGGTAAAAAGCTTGTAACCGTGCTCGGCGGCGTCGGCAAAAAATTTAAAAAGAAGAAGTGAAGAGTAAGAATTAAAATAAAATCTTTATAGCATAAAAAAGCACAATCAAAATTGATTGTGCTTTTCGTTTTTTTGGAGCAGGTGACAAGAATGTGAATTTGCAAGCAAATTCACCGACTTCGCAAATAAATTTGCTCGTCAAATTTTGCTAAAAACAGCGCGTGAGTGCTGTTTTCTTAACGCAAAATTCCCTCTCAGGGTCCGACTCCCGTCACAAAGAAAATGAGTTATGCAAAAGCATAACTC
>CAZQNK010000010.1:0-40438 GCA_964594955.1 uncultured Clostridia bacterium
GGATTATCGTCCCACATTGTATCTAAAATTTTGTTAGCCATTGCATTTCTCCTTTGTGAGCTTTTATGATTCGTATAATTCTCCGATATATTCTATAGCTTCATCATTCAATACCCCTCTTTCGCCATCAATTAAATACGAGATTTGAACTACTGTTTCACCAATATTTTCCTTAGAAGCTGCCTCTGTTCGTTTAATCAAATTAATGACAAAACATTTTGCTCCTTTAATTTTACTTAATTTCTTTTCTACCTTTTGAACATATTTTGCGTTGTCAATCCTAAATTCGTCCCAATGCTTAAAGTCGAAATAAATATTTCCTAACTTAAAATCAAAGTACTCATAAAAAGATATATCTTCTAATTTCTCCAAATCCCAACCCAATTCGTGTCTTAATATGCATTCCCCCACAACTTCTCCAAGCGCTCCTAAATAAACTTGCTTAAACAGGGATGGACTCATTAAAAAGTGAGCGGGTTTAAATTTCTTGCAATAACCCTTTTCGTCAAACATTTTTTCAATATAGTGAAAAGACAAAATTACAGGTAAATCGCATGATGCTTCCGACACTTGATTCATATCATACCGAATATCCATTATTATTTTTTCAAAATCATAGTGGGAATTTTGAGCGTATGAATACCCTGTATATGCCTCATCAAATTCAAAATATAAATTTTTAAATTGCCATTCGGGATTTTCCGCCGTAGGATTTTTCAGCACATAATCCCTTAAATATTTCCATTGCGAGATATTTTGGGCAGAGTTACGAACGGTATAAGCGGCATATTTTATTGTGGTATATGCTTTTTTACTTTGCCGAGAATATTCAACAAGTTTACTGCACGTATCATCCCTTTTACCATCCATCGACAGTAACGCCTTAAATTCCGCATTCAGTAATTTAATTTTACTTTTTTCATAACCGGTTTGTATTCTTTCAACCACCTCTTTATCTGAAAAAATATATATATCCTTATTCTTATTTCGGCATCTGCATATTCTTCCTATGGCTTGGATTGCTATTTTGAGAGTACTCAAATACATGTCGCCATTTTTAGGATAAAAAGCGTTGTCCTCATAAAAAAACGTCTTCCTAAAACCGTTAGCAATATTAAATTTCATCTGATAATATGTAAGATATTTATTTTGGTACAAATACTCTTGTTGAAACAAATAATTGGCCAAATCTTTATACCGATTTTCACTATCATATGATAATCGTTGCAGAAGATTTGTTGGCGTCAATAAATATATGCCATCGAAATCCTTTGTCTCCCGTGTATCTTCCGAGTCTAAAACTACATTATCTTTCAACATAAGAGGAACCGAATATTGAATATTTTTACCAGAGCCAATCGTTTGATAAGTGGTCAGTACAAACACTTTTTTCCCATCAATTAAATCTTTTTTCACAGATTTAAACTTATCATCAAAAGTTTGCGCATTGATTATTTCAAACCGAATAGATGAAAAACCATATTCTTCTTCTAAATCTTTGAACATCCCAACTAATCTATCCGAATCAAATTTACCTCCCGAAACAGGAAAACTGTTTACAAACGCAATAAATGAGTAAATATCACTTGTACCCATTTGCTTATACAGATAGGCAATCTTGAGCTCAATAAAATAGTAGTACCCTGATGTTTTTTTATCTTCTAAAATTTTTAAGTATTTTTCCTGCTTATTTTCCCCAAAGATTTTTTGTATCATAACCGCGCACTTTTCTTTATCGGAAAAAACTTGAAAATCATCAACTAAACTGGTATGTATCTGATATTGACCAAATAATTTTTTTATCAATGCATCGAAATTATCTGCTATTCTCCGCTCATCGGATTCATCAATATCAATCATCCTTTCATTTAATTTCTTAGAAAGATAATCTATATCATAGTTCTCTATACAAGTTTTTATTTTAGCGGTAGCCGAAATGCCCACTACAAGCGCACGATCCGCAAGTTTTATAATTACATCTTCCGGTGTAGTGGGGAAATCAAATTTATGCACAACCGATTTCATATCGTGGTAGTTACTATCTTCAATCTCAGTAAAGTTAAAACCTCGTCTCATTTCAGAATCTTTACTTGGTTTATTAAAAATGAGATCGCCCGTTTGTATTTTATTAAAGAGATATTTTTTCTCATCCTCGCTTAAATTTAACGAATCAAGAACTGTGTAAATTGCCTCCTCAAGCGTAAATTTGGTATCTTCCCGACTTTTTCCTTCATTTTTATAATACATGTAGTTATTGGAAACATAAAAAACCGCTTGAGTAAAACCATCAATACAATATTCTAAATCCTTAATAATCGTATTGATTTGCTTTTTGTCAAAATCATATGATTGTCCCCTAAGAGATAATATATCTTCTTTCTTATCAACTTCGGCATAAATAAATATTTTAGAACTATCTTTTACAACATTAAAATATTTTCCGTCATCAAATAAAAAAGCTCTATCATAAACAAAGTCAACGCTTTTTATGAGATAGTTAATATTATGTTCTTTATATTTCTTTTCAAATTCTTCTTTCCAGTGATCAAAATGCCATTGAGTAGTGTACCATTCTCCACTTTCAACTTTCTTCTGATGATATGTAGATGTTCGCAACAGCTTCTGCGGAAATGTAAAATTATGTAATGCAAAATGCAACTTTAAAAATAGGCTGACAATATCAATTTGATTCTTTAACCCATCTTCAATTATTTGATTCAATACAGTTTTTTTGGTTGAATCAAACTCATCAAAAAACACCACTGCATTGTCTGTTAAACTATCACAATATGTATAAAACGGTAGCCTAACGAAAGTATCCATAGGAGAAATGAATTTTCTTGTCGTTAAAAAAATCACCTTATATTTCTCTATATCGCAAATAGGATATAACGAACGGAACCAACCATTGTCTTTTATGAAATTTTTCTTGGCTTGTATTGATTTATTAAAAAAGAACTTGGTTTTTATAAAATTACGAAACGCTCGCTCGGTATCAGTACTTATTTTTTGTTTCAAAATACTAAGATTTTTTCTTATCCCCGCTTTTTCGCTTTCTTCATTTGCTTTATCTAATTTATCAATTAGAAATTGATACGATTCAATTTCGCGACGCAAGTCTTTACATTCTTTACTGTTTCTTACTTCGTTCTCGGTTATTTCTACAGTTAAAAATCTTTCAAGAACATAATCAATTGTCGCTTTTGCTCTAAAACACTTACTTTTCTCATCATCGGTCAATCCGTCCAAAAGGTCTTCATACGGTAAATTCGTGATTAGATTTGTAACAAAAAATATTCTCTTGACTTTTGAAAAGCATTCATCCCCTTTCAAATAACGACGAATTAAATTTATAACAGCCGTTGTTTTTCCAAAGCCTGTTGGCGGATCAAGTAAAAACAAGCCGTTTTTATTATTTATTATAATATTCTCTAAAGTCTTTTCCAAAAGTAGCTCCTTTTATCATATCTGTACTTATGCATCACAAATTATAGCTTTGATAAGAATTCTCTGATTTACACATCTGCATCTTCTATAACATCAACGATGTCGTCAAATTTACAGTCTAAGACTTTGCAAATACGAAGCATTACATCCATTGATACCGTTTCATTTTTTCCAAGTCTGGCGAGCGTAGTCGTAGACATATCTGTAGCTAAACGCAACTCCGTCTTTGTCATCCCCTTATCAATAAGTAGTTTCCACAGTTTATTGTAACTAACTGCCATTGCTATAACCTCTTATATTTGCTATTCTACAGTATATCATATCCTTTACTAAAAAGCAATAGAATATTTATATTTCTAAATAACTTATTTACAATTCAAAATTTAAACGTTCATTTTGAATGACGGACTGTGTCCGTCATTCATTTTAGTACGTCATTCAAAAAGCACCCCCTAAAAATTAGGGAGTGCCTTGGGAGTTTGGGAGAATTAAGGTTGAAAATTAGTCCCAAATGCGCTTTATGTTGTGTTTTATAATTTTTTTACACTATATCTTGTGTCGGTTGATTTTGGTTACTTCCTTTGACTCCATCATTCGTTGGTTCGAATCACTTCGCCCCAGCCACATTGTAATAATTCGAACTTCTTCGTTATCAGAAAGACGTTCGGATTATTTGTGGCTCTTTGTCAAATGTTGCGGTGAAATAAAAATCAGAAAAAACAAGTAAAAAAGCAATAATAATTTTAAGATAGACGGCAATCAGGCGCAAGCATGGTTGCCGTCTTCATAAAAAAACACATAGGAGTACTCAAAGTACCCTATGTGCTTGTGGCGGAGAGAGAGGGATTCGAACCCCCGAATAGTTGCCCATTAACGGTTTTCAAGACCGCCGCATTCAACCGCTCTGCCATCTCTCCATTCTGTTGAAAGCCCTATTTATCTATAATTTTTCATATTTATCTATAATTTTTCAGTTGATTCGCCTGAAAAATTATAACATCGTAATTTTATCATTTGTTTTTGCCAATGTCAATCAAAATTGCATAATGGTCTTACAGTTTAAAATTAATTCTTACAAAATGTAATGCGGCGGCGCATATGTGCGCCGCCGCATTAAATATTTTTAACTTCAATATAGCGCTAAAAAAGCGATTGTTTACGCGTTTTTAACAAGTTCTACAGCGGCTTTTGTCTTAGCTTCAATCTCTTCGGGGGTGCCGCTCATCATCCAGCTTCCGCCGCAGGCAATAATTTTGTCGTATGCAAGATATTCAAGAATATTGTCCGTGGAAATGCCGCCCGTGGGCATAATTTTAAGGTAAGGGAAAGCTGCGCAAATTGCCTTAATGGTTTTAAGTCCGCCGTAGTTGGACGCAGGGAAGAATTTAAGCGTAGTAAGTCCCTTTGCAATTGCCGCCATGGCTTCCGTAGGGGTGACAATACCGGGCAGATAGAGCATGCCGTGTTCTTTGCAACAGTCCGCAACTTCTTCGGAAAAACCGGGCGATACGATAAATTTTGAACCCGCCGCAATCGCCTTTTCGCATTGCTCCCTGTTAATAACGGTTCCCGCGCCGACAAGCATATCGGGGAAGGTCTTTACCGTCAACGCAATTGCGTCCGCCGCACAGGGCGTACGGAAGGTTATTTCCGCGCAGGGCAAACCGCCGTTAACAAGCGCCTGCATTTTGGGTATAGTCTCCTCAATGGAATTAAGTACCACAACGGGAACGACTTTTGTCTGTTTGATTTTTTCAATCATTTGCTGTTCTGTCATCATTGTTTCCTCCATATAGGGTTTATTTTTCAGCAAATATATTATATCACACAAATTTCAGGTATGCAATAGCAGATTTTAATTTTTTGAATTTTTAATGTAGGATTACAATAGATATCAGACTAAAAAGAAGTGAAAAAGTAAAGAGAGTAAAAAAGTAGAGCATAGAACCAAAATTATTATTGCTTTTTTTACTTTTATACTGTTCTGTAAAAGAGAGTACAAATCGCCAGACTGCATAAATTTGACCGGTTCGCCGTCCACCACGCAGATTAAATTTATATTGTTGTTGTGGCAAAGAATTCATTAAATTTTCTTTCAATAGTTTTCGGCGTAGGCAAACCACTTGTATTGCGCCGTGGCGGGGAGCGCGGTTTCGTCAAGCCGACCGCTCCACCCGTCCGACCAATCCGCCCTAACCGGGTTCCAAACATTCATCATGATTTGCATTGGGTGCGACGGTATATTTTCCGTCGCGCGATAAACGGCAACGCCGTCTACATACCAGGTAATCGAGTCCGATTGCCAATCGAAGGCGTATTCGTGAAACTCTTCCGAAGCGTCAAAGCCCAAATCGAATAAATACTCGTGCCCGCCTGTTCCGTTCGTAAAATAATTGAATTGCACCTCAGAAGTATCCTTGCCGAGGAATTCAATATCTATTTCATCCCAAACGGGTTGATAGGTGTATGTAAAAAAGGATGATATAATGCCCGAACAGCCCGCCGCTTTCATACATACAGAATAAAAGCCGTAAGAATATGTATTGTTCGTGCGATATTCCGCGCCTGCATAGCCGTTTGCTTCCGCAGAAACGCTCATGCTCATCACGCCGTTTTCCACCGACGCGTTGTTTTTGCTCCAAGTGCAATTAAACTCGTTGCCGTTGGAATAGCCGTTTGACCAATAAAAATCAGAAGGCGCGCCCTGTGAAAAATCGGCGATAACCTCGTCATCCATAGTCAATCGGTCGGCAATATCCGCCGCCGAATCGTGCGGCGTAAACGTGGGCGACTGCGAAGGAATAAGCATTGGCTCAGGTTCCGCGGGCGTAACGCCCGTGTCGGACGGAACCGAAGCACAGCCGAACAAAGCCGTACACCACGCCGCCAGAGTTATCGTTAGAATTATCTTTTTCCATCCCTTCATTTGAAAGCTCCTCAGTGTAAATTTATATAGCAGGTTTTCATTTTTACAAAGAGGGCGGCGGCGTTAAATTATGCCGCCGCCCCTTTATGAGGTTAAACGATATTTATTTTATCGTTATTGCTTGAAGCTTATGCGTTTTCAACTTTGATTGATACGCAACCGTAGTTATACGGTTGACCCCAACTATTCTCTTCAGTAGCTTCGTAGTCGGTGATGTTGACGATACTGTACTTTTTGCCTCCAACGGTAATAGATGCGCCGGGAACTGCATTTTCTTCGCTAAGTTTAATGTCCCTATAGTGATTATCGCTATAACCGTCTTCACTTGGTTCTTTCTCGGTGAAGTGTCCGGTGTAAGCGCCTGTACCTGCGGTATCAACGGGAAGATAAGTAATATCGTACTTGATCAAGAAAGTGCCGTCTGTATTTACGGTTACGCTTACCCTGTTAAACGCATAGTTAGTCCAGACTCCGCCGCACTGTTGAAGGTCGAAGTGAGTAGCGTTAAGCCAGGTTTTAGCCTCGTCGACGTCGTTATTGAATTGAGACAAATCAACCGTGCCTGCAAGATTGTAGATTGCCTTGTCTTCTTCAACTGTAAGAGTAACGCCTGTAACCGTAGTAGCGCTTACGGGCATCACATCGGGGTCTGCGGGATGCGTAGGAGCGGGTTCGGGCAATTCGACCGTACCGAACTTGAAGTCGCTTAAAGTAATATTACCGGTGCGCTCTTCTCTTATTTCCTGCCAACCTGAACTTTCGTTGCCGTACCACTGCGTATTGCAGTAAATAGCAAGTTCTTCGGGTGCGCCGTGAACGTCGCAAGCATAAGTCAAATAAATGGTTTGCGTTTCACCTGCGCCCACGGTGAATACCGTTCCGCCCCAGTCGCTATCCCACTTTACGGAACCGCCGGTTGCAACACCTGTAGAAGTTACGCAATCGACTATAGTCATATTTCCGTTGGGATCTACGGTAGCAGTTGCGCCGTTAAGGTCAAAGCGGATTTCCACGTTTGCCGTGCCGTTGTTCTTTAATGTTACGGCAAAAGTATTATAGTTTGCAGTTTCCACTCCGCTGAGGTCAACCTTGAAAAATTCATAGGTTGAAGTCTTTGTCGTATATTGAATATCATACGATTTTTTGTCGGTGCTTGCAGCAACCGTATAAGTGCCCTTATCGTCGCCTACCTGCACCTGATCTTTGTGGTCGTCGTCGTTTATTATATCCAATGCTACGGAGTCAACGTTGCTGAAATCGGGAAGAGATGTAACTGTCGATGCGCCATCGTGTTTGCTCGTATCGTCCGTTACGGGATAATCGGCCTCGCCTAAATCCTTAAACTGGAAGTCGTATACGGAAACCTGTACCCTGCCGCCTGCCTTGCCGAGTCCTGCAAGCTGAAGGTGAACTGCCGAACCCATGTTATCGTAAATGCCTTCCTGATACTTGTAACCGCAGTCGTCGTGTTTGAAAATGACGGTTATCGTCGTTTCTTCATTTGCTTCTATCTGGAAATTGTGCTCGGTAAGCTTGCCTTCATTGATAAGTCCGTCGACGTATTCTTTATAATCTTCGTCCGATTCACCTTCGTTTTGCGCGCGAACGTCGTCGTAAGGATTGACGCCCACTTCGCCTGCCTGGTTAGAGAAGATCTTGAAAGTCAATTCATATTCGTGGTTGTAAGCAAGTTTGCCGCCCTCTACGTTATCGGAGCTGCGGTAGAACGTCTGATAGGTCCAATTTGCAAGGTAATCGGTAACTTCGAAAGCAAAAGTAGCCTTGTTTATGCCGATATATTCGTAGCCGTTCGCAGCTGTATGAGTATCTTCGTAATCTTCAATATAAGCTTCGAAAGCGGTTGCTTCACCTGAACTCCAGCCCGGCTGTCCGTTCCAATATCCCCAAACGTTGGGCGTAAGCTTGTTCTGCTCTGCAAAAGCTATTTCGGCATAACCATCGGGTTCCGTCCAGTTAACGGTCAAATCACAATTTGCAGACTGGTTGCCGCCCTTGATTTTAGCCGTTATGGTAGCCGTACCCTTTGACCAGGCCGTAACCAATCCGTTTGCGTCTACCGTTGCAATAGCGTCACTGGACGATGACCACTCAATTTCTTCGTTCACCTTTGAGCCGTCGCGATATATTTCTGCGTTGAGCTGTTTAGTGCCATATTTCTCAAGAGTTATGGACGATTCGGTAAGTTTTACTTCGATAGAGTGAACGGTTACCGTACATTCGTTTGAAGTTACTTCGCCAAATGTTGCGGTAATTTTAGCCGTGCCGCCACTCTTACCCGATACGACGCCCCTCGTTACGGTTGCAACGCTTTCGTTGGAAGAAGTCCATACGATATCGCTGTCGTTGGACGTTTTTGTCGTTCCGTCCGAATAAGTAATTTGTTTAATTACATTCTTGGTGGCGCCCGTATCGATTTCCGCCGTCGACTCGATTTCGATAGCCGATATCGTTACGGTAGTTTCTTCTTCTTGTCCGCATGCGGTAAACGCAAAGGCAATAACGAATGCAAGCGCGCACGCTATCACGGACAAAACTGTCTTTTTAAGTTTCATAAATGCTAATTTCCTCCAATAAAATTTTTTTATTTATAGGGGAACGCTGCCGAGAGAATACCTGCAAGGTAACGTCCCCCCTGTTTTTCTTTTGATATAGTTATAACGCCCGATTTTTTATTGTTCTTTGTCGGCTATTCTTTGTCGGCGGGCGGGGGAGCATCGTCGTTACCGTTTGTTTCGGCTTCCTCCGCTACGCCTGCCGCAGCCTTTTTATTCCTTAAAACAGTTCTTATAAGGAAGAATGCCATTACGACTGCGCCCGCCAGAAGAACGACTTCGACAAGTACGATATATATAACGAAAGTCATGTTGTATACAGCGCCCTCGGACAAATCGACGGTTCCTGCATTGGGGTTGTATGCGCTTTCCGTATTAATCGTATCTACAAGCGTCCACAATACATGGTGCGCAACGTTTTCCAAAGCCGCGCAAGACGCAGCGTCGTTTTCCATGCCGCTGAACTGGTTGCCGAAGCCCGCCGACAGCCAAATATCGTTGCCTGCCCATACGCCCTTGAACGGAGGCATATAGTTATCGCTTGCATTTACCCAGTCTGTTACAGCCGTGCCCTTGAAGCCCCATTCGTCCCTTATGATTTGCGTCATAAGCCCGTAGTTTGCGCCCGACCATACTCTGCCGAGACGGTTCATGCTTGTCATGAGAGCGTTGCCGCCGCCATCCTTTATCATGATTTCAAAGGGTTTGAGATAGGTTTCACGCAGAGCCTGCTCTGTAACGAATGTAAATAATCCTTCGCGGTTGTACTCGCTGTCGTTCAGAACGAAGTGTTTAACGTAAGAATACACGCCCATATCCTTTGCGCCCGAGACGGTGCCCGCGCAAATCTTGCCCGCAAGCACGCCGTCCTCAGAATAATATTCGCCGTTTCTTCCGCCGAAGGGATTGCGGTGGGTATTGGCGCCGGGGGCATACCAACCTCTGAGTCCCGACATCGATTTGCGTTCCATGCCCACGCTGAGTCCCATCGCGTATGCTTCGTTGGTGTTCCAGGTCTGCGCAAGCATGGTTCCGCTGGGATACGCCATGAAACTACACGTCGTGCCGTTGCCGCCCGTTACGCGGGTATTGAAGCCCAGAGGCCCGTCAAGGTCTACATATTCGGGCTTACCGATACTTGCTATTGCCGCCGTCTTGAAATAACCGTCCTGCGCCAGATTGACAAGCTCTTTATTAGCTATATTGGCGATCAAATCTTCCCATATTTCATCTTCATAATCTTCCGTCCCCAGTGCGTCATCAAGCTTTAAGCCGTTGCTGTTCTGGCTGCGCATTTGAACGTCGCCGTAGCCCGTAGCCGCAAGCTGTGCGTCAGTGGGTTTTTGCGCCTCGGCAACCGAGATAGCTTCCGACGTAGCCTTTCTTGCAGTGGTTATCTTCTTGGGATATGTGCCCTTAAAATCCGCCCTCGACATATATTCAACGGGAGTTTCTTCCCGACTTCCGTCAAGGTCGTTGTTATCGACGACTTTATCGTTGCCGTTTCCGTCCGCATTGGTGAAGCGGTTTTCAACTGTGTTGCCCGTGGTGCTGTCCGTAAGGCAGTTGATAGTTTCGCTTATCGTGTAAGTAATTACGTAATCTTTGACGGCTGCCGTCGCGCCGTTGTTCGTCTTTTCGCCCATATTGCCCGCTTCATGGGAGTTTTTCATGAGTTTAAGTTGGTATTCGCCCTTGTCAAGTTCATAGCCCGTATTTCCGTTATTGTTCGCATCGTAACAATCGTAAGAAGCCATATCCTGCACGGTGAGTTCCAATTCGACAAGGTCGGCTTCACCGGGTTGTATTACGCCCGTCTTAGCAAAATCAACAAGGTTTACAGACGACTTTTCGATTTCTCCGTCGTAGTAGGGCGCCGTGTAATAAAGTTCTACAACGTCCGCTCCCGCATAATCGCCTGTGTTTTTGACTTCAACCCAAATTTTAACAGTGTCCTTTTCGGTAACTACGCCCGACGTCTTTTCTTCTCCGCTGACGGTTACCTTGGTTACCGTCCATTCGAAGTCGGTGTAGGAAAGTCCGTAACCGAAAGGATACTGGACTACTGCGTCGTAACCCGTTTTACCCGCTACATAATCAGCCTTTACGGGATTGTCGATATCTATGGACGCGGCGGTTCTGGGAGTATAGTCGTCCCAGTAACCTTCGGCGTCTGCGGTTTCAAACCATTTATAACCGACGTATATGCCCTCGGAATAATCGACGTAAGCTTTGTAAGCGCTTCCCGAACTTGTGCGGTTGGCATATACAGTTCCCGCGCCCTTCTCGTTGTTGCCTTTATTGCCCTGGTTGACGGCGGAGGGAGTTGTTCCCAAAATATCGTAGGCGTATGTATCCACCGTTCTGCCCGAGGGTGAAACTTTGACGGTTTCGGTCTTTACAGTGCCGTCGGCGTTCTTTTCATAAATCGGCTGACCGTAGTCATCGCTGTCCTTATCTTCGTTATACATGGGATTGCCGTCGGAATCGCGGACGGGTATAAGGGTTTCTTTTTCTCCGCGCAGCACGTTGATAAGTCCTCTTACGCCCGTAAGACCGGTTATACCTACCAAAAGCGCGCCGTCAATGCCCTCGTCCTCGATAAAGCCTGTTTCCATTGTGTTTGCGGTGTTGAGGACTACGATAACCTTGTCGCAGAAAGTTTTGGCAACTTCTATCATATCCTCTTCCTCGGTGGAAAGCTGGAGATAGTGTCTGTCGGTCACCGTTTTCTTCGTGTTGCTGCCCGAGGTCGTCTGTTTTACCTGTTGCAGTTCAAGATCCTTGCTTTCGCTGCCCGTCCTGCCGATAACCACAAGTCCAACGCCGCCGTCGACGCTGTCTGTGCATACTTTTTCATAATCGGACTTGCTGGGTTCGCGCAAAACGAAAATTTCTTCCGATCCGAACGCTACGCCGCCCCTGTATTCATCATAGTCTCCGTCGCCGTACGTCTTGTTGTGCGCCGTATAATAATCTTTATACAAGTTGTAAAGGTCTTCGTTGTACTTAATGCCTGCTTCTTCCAACGCGGGGAATAATTTGACCCTTTGCAAGTCGGTGTTGGAATAGCCGGAGCCGAACGCCATCGTCATCCAGTCGTATGCCGCCCAACCGAATACGTTGATACCTTCATCAAGCTCGGCTTCTGTAAGCGGTAAAGCCGAATTGCCCTTATTGTCCTTTTCGTTCTTCAAAAGAACGACGCCTTCCTCAACAATGTCTTCGCATAACGATTCGCCGCTGGCAAGAACCGAAGGATCAGACGTCTGCGGACGCCCGCTGAGGAACATACTGATCTGCTTCCAGAACATTGAAGTTAAAATCGCAACCGCAAGTATTAACACAATGCACAGCGTTATGCACGGCGTAAAAATTGCAATTGCTTTCTTTGACGACATTTTTTTCTTCATTGTCAATTTTTTCTCCTTATATTTTTTATCATGTTCCGCATGCCTCGGGTTACATCGGCAAGGCGGAACAACATTTTTTTACCTTTATAATATAAAAAACGAATAAATCTTTTACAAGATACGTTCCTTAAACTGCAATTTTATTACACAAATTGTTGTTGTTTAACTTACGCCGCCGAATAATATATTCAAACAGAATATATCGCCACGGGTCGTCGCGGTAATCTCTCCGCCGTATTTTTTAACTATCATTTTAATGCTGCGCATGCCGAAGCCGTGACTGCTTTTATCGTCCTTGGTCGTTGCCGGCAATCCGTCTTTAAACGTGCGCGAACCGTTGAAATAATTATCTTCCTGCACGAGCAACATGCCGTCCTTTGCTTTTACAGAAAGATTTATTATTCTGCGCTCCTTTTCTTCTATTCCCTTTACGGCTTCAATCGCATTATCTATAATATTGCCGAAAAGACAGTACAGGTCGCCGTCTTCGATAAATCCAAGCTCTTCCCCGTTAATCATACAGGAAAGATTTATTCCGTTCTGTTCGCAGTACAGGCTCTTTTCGGTAATAAGCACGTTTAACAGCGGGTTGCCCGTTTCGGTATTGCTATCGTATAAGGAAATGTCGTCGTACAACTCCTTTATTTCTTCCGACGGTATGCCGCCCTTAGCCGCAAGCGCGGCTAACTTATACTTCATATCGTGACATTTGATGTTGATAGCTTCAATGGTGTCTTTCGACATGTGATACTGTTTTTCGCTTTGACGAATGGAATATTTAAGATATTCGACTTCCTGCAAAAGTTCGTTCTCGACGATGGCTTTCGAAGCAAGCAATAAAACGATGCAACAACACAATATTGAAAAATAATTACCTGCCTGCCGCAGCGCAACGTATGTTCGGTTTTCGAATCTGTTTTCGCGGTCTACGCTCAGTTCTGCAAAATTCAGGTCTTCAACCGAACAAAGGACTATCGTAACGATAAGCACGATAAAGGTAATTATCAGCATCTCGTAATTTAATTTTTTTGTTGTGAACTTTTCGGTAAGCCTGCGGATAAATATAAACCATTCGCCCGCAACGCAGCCATAGTAAATTGAATAGTACATCAGCCGGTAATAGAGATTGAAATGCTCACCCCAGTTATCGTATAAACGAAGTTGTTCTCCTGTAGTCCATATAACGAGATAAATCTTATAGGTAAGATTCTGCGCCGCATACGCCATACTGCAACAAAACAGAATGTTAAGATATTTTTCGTCGAAACACGCCCGTGCAAGCAAAGTAAATACCGCAAACAACAGCAAATATACCAATATTCTGCCCCAAAGGGTATTGCCGAACGATTTATAAAACAACGCCACGGGAAGTCCTATCGCAAAAAGAACGGCAAACCCAAGCGCGGCGCGCAACCAAAACATCTTTCGGCGGTTCAATTTATGTAAAAACAACACGGCAAAAACCGAATATTCAACCAGAAATTCAGCGATTATATAGCCGTAAACTTGCCAAAAAGACATATCTAATCCCTCAACCCCGCATACCAATTAGCAAGCTCCGCCATAAATTTTTGCTTGCGAGGGCGGCTTATCGTTAAAAATTCCGAGCCGATCCGTAATGTATACCCTTTAATCTCGGTTATAAACCTCGGATTTACAAGATAGCATTGGTTACATCGCAAGAACCCGAATTGTTTAAGTTCTTCCTCAATTTTGGATAAAACGCCCGTCCGCTCTATAACGCCGTCCACCATATGATAGTGCAGTCTGTGCCTTTCCGTATCTACATACATTAGCTTATCCGTAGATATATAGCACGCTCCCTCGGAAGTTTTTATAATAAAATTATGTTTTTCGTTGAGCGCATAAACATCCAGCGCCTTGCGAAATTTAAGCGCAAAGTCGTAATATTGAACGGGTTTAATAAGGTAAGCAACCGCATCCACTTCATAGCCTTTCTGCGCATATTGAATAAGATTGGTTATAAATATAATGGAAACCGTTTTGTCGGTCTTTCTCAATTCCATGGCGGCGCTCATGCCGTCGCGATTGGGCATCTGTATGTCCATAAACACCACGGAATAATTCGGCTTATATTCGGTTAGAAAATCAACAGCATCACGGAAACGTTCTATGCAAAACTCTTCACCCGTTTCCGCAGAAAATTTTTCAATGTGACCTTTCAGTATCGCCGTTGCGTTATCCTCGTCATCAACGATTGCAATATTCCGCATATTTCTCCTTTCCGTAAAACAAATAAAATATTTAATCATGCTTATCCAATAAGCATGATTTGGGCGCGCCCATAATATATATCTATTATAACACATTTACACAAATTTGCAATAGTTATTATAACACGGCTTACGCAGATTTGCAATAGTTAAAATTTGCTATGAGTGCCCAAAAATATTTCTGTGATAAAATAGAGATATGAAAATAGCAGAGAAAATAGAGGGCAGGAAATGCCCGTGTTGCCCGATTTTTTATAAACAATTCAAATTTGGACACTTCTTCCTTATTTTTAACCGTTGCAAAGCGGGTTATTTTGTGATATAATACGGGTATGTTTAAATTCGTAAACGATACTTTTGATTTTTCGCATAAGATCGACTATCCGAACAAACCCACCCAGGAATATAAAAGACACATTCATTTTTACAATGAAATATTGTACCTCGTTTCAGGAGACGTTGATTTTACGATAGAAACGGAAACCCGACACCTTAAAGAGGGCGACCTCGTCATAATTCCGTCGGGCAAATATCACTATGCCACCGTAAACCCCGAGGTGCAGTACGAACGTTATGTGCTTAAATTCCACGACAGATTCCTCCCCGATTATGTAAAAGATAAACTTGCGACAAATCACACCCTTTTCCCCTGCGGCAAGAAATACCAAGCGACGTTCAACATGTTCGACGAATATATGCTTGAATATAACGAAAATGAATTACATGTAATTTTTGCGGCAGAATTGATAAAGCTTATGACCTTGCTTTGCCATGAATCCATGCAGAAAACGGAAAAGCACGATGATTTTTTAACGCAACTTACCGATTATATAGAGGCTAATTTGACAAAGAATATCACTTTGAATATGCTGGCTGAAGAATTCCATTATTCACGTTCCTTTATCTGTACCGAATTTAAGGAACGCATGGATATATCTTTGATGAAATACATCAGGTTGAAAAAGATAATAGCCGCACATCAGATGATTTTAAACGGAGCAAAGAAAAAAGATGCGGCGGAGAAATTCGGATTTGAAACTTACTCCACCTTTTACCGCGCTTATAAAAGCTTGTTGAACTCGGACAGCAACAAAATAAATTGACAAATTTCAACGCCTTACCTCTGCGGAAGGCGTTTTATTTAACGAGGAAAAGCCGCGGTACGCAAATAAATTGCGTGCCGCGGCTTTTATGGAGAAAAATAAACAAATCAAACTATTTCTTCTTTTTCTTTTCAGCTTTTGCCGCAAGTCCTGCCTGATATTTAGCCTCTTCCTCTTCGTAGTTCAAGCCCTTCTTTTCGCACTTAGCTTTCAATTCGGCCTTTCTTGCCTCTTCGGCTTCGCGTTCAGCCTCCTCTTCCTGTATGCGCAACCTCTCTTCGGGCTCTATCCACTCGACGCCCTCAGCCAAAGCTTTCGCTTTCTGTCTTTCCAAAATGGCAACCTTGTCGTCTTTGAGGAACTTTTCAACCAGGAAAAAGAGCATAAGCACGCCGCAAACGCCGTAAGCAACGGTTTCTATCCAGATATAGCTTACTGTGTTGGCCGTAGCGTTGGCACCGCCGTTTGAAATAGCGTTGAATATGCCCGTTGCTATGGGCGCGGACGCAGCCATTATGGAACTGTATATGGACATCGTAAATCCGTCGCAGCGGAAACCGTGTTTTGCCTCCAGATGATCCAAAACGTCGGCAATCATGGCAAGTATCATATAGCAGGCGGGTGAAGAACCGAAGCTCTTCAAGGCGACGCCGACGGCGACCAGATAGAAATTATCGGGGAACATACCCGCGAGAACGCCGCCGGCTAAACCGATGACGCAACCCACAATGACGACGGGACGCTTGCCGAATTTCCTCGAAAGCGGCCAAATTATCGCCATGGCGACAGCCATGGGAACAGCGCCGAGGATATTCAGAATGGACATTGCGCCCGCTCCGTCCTCACCGCCGACAGGCGTGCCTGAGAACTGGTCTGTACAGAAATATGTGATAGACAAATTCTTAAACGAACCCGCCGTCTGGAAGATGAGATAGAATATAATGATTATCCACCAAAACTTATCCGATGCCACAGCTTTAAGCTGTGTTTTTACGGGAATTTTTTCCTTTTCAGCATTTGAGGAAAGGGCGGCGGTCTCTTCCGTTACTCTTTCGCGTGTAAAGTAGTATTGCAATACGGTGATAAGGAAAGTAAATATGCCTACCGCAATGAACGCAACCGTCCAGGCGGTCTTGCTGGGAGAATTCCAGCCGCCGAGGAAAAGGCTTATTACCATCGGGAATACCATACCGCCTGCGCCCATCACGCCGAGATGAGCGAAATTGGTCAACGACGCCAAAAGTCCGCGTTGGTTGCCGTTGCGCGTAGACAGCGGAACAAGCGTGCTGTTCGCCGTGTTGTACATAGGATAAGCCACGGAATAATAGACGTTATAGGCAATCGCCGTAAATACCATCGTAAGGACGGGCGTATCCGTGCCGTTGCCCATAGGAACGATAAACATAACTACGCACGCCACGGCAAGCAGAACGGACGAAAGCAACAGCCAGGGTCTTGCCTTGCCCGCTTTGGTCTTGGTACGTTCTATCAGCTGTCCTACCACAAGGTTGCCCGCAACGATGAGAATTGCCGACAAAAGCGGCAGCAGCGTCAGGAAAGTAGTGATATTGGAAGGAAGATCGTTGCCTACCTTATAATTTGCAAACAGTACGTCCGTCCAATACCTGTTTAAAAAGCTTGTGAAAACGCCGCTCGCCAACAGTGCGCCGAACGGTCCCAAAAAGTAACCGAACAACATTTCGGGAACTTTCACGTTCGCCGACTTTATCTTGGTAGATAAAAGCGGTTTTTCGAAAATGCTTTTCTTTTGCTTTGCATCTTCAGCCATAATTACCTCCTGCTGAATATTATTTTATATTATTTTTTTTATTATTTTTCCCAGCTCATGCTGTTGCCCGAAGTAACCTTGTAGGAAGGATCGGGGGTCGCGACCTTAAACGCGGTCATGCAGTCGGAATACTTGCCCGATTTTACGGTTATTTCATTCTTTTCTTCCAACCTGATTTTGCATTTGAAAACTTTTTCGCCTTTGGATTCGGCTACAAGTTTTCCGTTATTGTAAACGCTGACCTTGCCGACGTTGGAATAGACTGTTATTGACGTTTTGCCGCCCGTGCGGTTTACATAGCGTTTGCCGCACAGGTGAAGAACGGGATCCGCAGACCAGTGCGCCTTGTACAGATAGAAGCTATCCTTTTTAACCTTTCTGTCGAACGTAACAAGTCCCTTGTGGTTCTTGCCGGGGTCGCCCCCCTGATTTCTGCCGTCTGCGGCGAAATCAAACATATTCCAGACGTGCGTCGCCCAAAGATAGGGATTGCGTTCGAAAAATCTTAACAGATATTCGTGGTACTTCGACTGATATTCTTCCGTATTGTCGAACCGTTTGGGTTTTGCCGCATGAATATTGGGCATGCCCTCGGCGCCGTATTCCGAATAACCGAGACAGCGCTTGGGGTGCGTTAAATGGAAGAACCATACCCATAAATCGTTCAAAAACAGCCCGGGGACGTACCAGCCGAGATAAAGATTCCAGCTTACCACGTCGGTGATGCGCGCCGTCTTGTTAAAAGGTCCGCACATGGCGAAGCACGCAAGCGTAGTCAATCTTGAAGGATCCAACTTGTGGCACAGACCGTTCAATTCATAGTGCATTTTCAGCATATCCTTTTTATCCGTCTTTTTCATGGTTATTTCATTGGAAACGCCCCAGAAACAAATACTCGGATGGTTATACTGCTGCTTGATGAGCTCGGTCATCTGTTGCCTTATATTGTCGTCGCCGCCGTTCATATGGCGGGAGATGTACGGAACTTCCGCCCATACCACCATGCCGTACTTATCGCATAAATCGTAGAAATAGTCGTCGTGCTGATAGTGCGCAAGACGGATTGTATTGGCGCCGATTTCGCGAATGAGCGCCATATCCTCCTCGTGATCGGCTTTCGATATGGCGTTGCCGATATCGGGGCGGTCCTGATGGCGGGAAACTCCGCGCAACGGATATGACTTTCCGTTGAGGAAAAAGCCCTTTTTAGGATCGACGGAAAAGCTTCTGAAACCGACGTTTACGCTTACCGTATCGCAAACCTTTCCGCCGGAAACCACGGTAGCTTCCGCCCTATAAAGATAAGGATCCTTTACGCCGTTCCACAGGTGTACGTCGGGAACCGTAATATCCTCCCCTGCAACGCCTTCGGCAACCTTTTTATCGCCCCCGTAAAGCGCGATATTTACGGCATATTCGCCGCCCGATTGCACGGTTGCGGAGATATTCACAATGCCGTTCTTTCCATCGACCCTGCTGTTGACTTTTAAAGGATGAGCCCAACTTTCATCGAAAACAAACCCCGTTTCGGGCACGATATACAGCAATACGTCGCGGTATATGCCGCCGTAGAAGGTGAAATCCGCCGACTGTGGGTACACCCTCTCGTTAGGGGTGTTGTCAACCGTGACCGACAGCTCGTTCTCGGCTGAAAGAACATCGGTTATATCGGCGCCGAACGTCGAATAGCCGCCTTCGTGACGGCAGACTTCTTTGCCGTTAAGGCAAACGACGGCTTCCGAATTGACGCCTTTAAACACCAAAAAGCACTTATCGCCTGCTTTAAGTTCGGGTTTGGCAAATTTTTTGGTATAGACGCAGGCGCATCTCTTGTAGTCGCCGCCGCCGTCCTGTCCGTCATAGCCGTTCCAGGTGTGCGGCAGATCCACTGCCGCGGGTTCGCATTGGGGCATGGCAAACAGCCAACCGCCGTTCATTAAAATATTTTTCATTTTTCCACCTTTAAAGGCCCCGTTTAAGGCTTATACTCCCGAATAAGAAGAGAACCCGCCGTCAATGGGAAGAACTACGCCCGTGATGAATCCCGCCGCCTTATCGCTTGCAAGAAACAGCGTTGCGCCGATAAGCTCTTCAACTTCGCCGAACCTGCCCATGGGCGTTGCGGCAATGATTTTGCCCGTCCTTGCCGTGGGCGTGCCGTCCGCGTTCCACAAGAGCGATTTATTCTGCGCGGTCGAGAAGAAACCGGGTGCAATTGCGTTTACCCTTATGCCGACCTTTGAAAAATGTACGGCAAGCCACTTGGTAAAGTTGGAAACGGCGGCTTTTGCCCCCGAGTATGCGGGGATTTTCGTGAGGGGCGTAAACGCATTCATCGAAGATATGTTGATGACGTTGCAGCCCTCTCTGCCTACCATGTCCTTTGCAAATTCCTGCGTGGGCAGAAGAGTGCCGATGAAATTAAGGTTGAACACGAATTCAACGCCGCTTTCGTCGAGGTCGAAAAATGATTTCGTATCTGCATCTATGTCGCCGTTTTCATAGTATTCCTTGTCCGTCTGGGCTTTGGGGTTATTGCCGCCCGCGCCGTTTACGAGAATATCGCACTTGCCTAAATCGTTTAAAACCTGCTTGTGACACTCCGCAAGCGAGACCTTATCCAGAACGTTTGCCCCGTATCCCTTAGCCATGCCGCCTGCCGCAGTTATTTCCTCTGCAAACGCCTCTGCTTTCTCCACCGTGCGGTCCAAAAGAGCTACTTTTGCGCCCGAAGCCGCAAAGGCTTTTGCTAAAACCGAGCAAATAACGCCGCCCGCGCCCGTGATTACCACGACTTTATCCGTCAGATCGACGTTTAAAGGTAATTGAACATTATTCATTTTTATTCCGCCTTACAATTATTTTTTTATGTTCTTTTCGGTAGCTTCGAATATACCGTTGATGTACGCCGCGCCGAGCGCCCTGTCGTAAAGACCGTAACCGGGCTTTGCGTCCTCACCCCAGATATTCCTGCCGTGGTCGGGGCGGACGTAGCCGCAGAACCCGTTTTCGACCAACGCTTTAACGATAGCCGCCATGTCAAGACTGCCCGCACACGAATAATGACCTACTTCACAGAAAGAATCTTTATCGTCCGTCCATTTTACGTTGCGCAGATGCACGAAGTGCACCCTGCCCTGTGCGGAATACTTGCCAGCCATATGGACAAGATCGTTTGATCTGCCTGCGCCGAAGGAGCCCGTGCAGAGCGTAAGGCCGTTATTTTTTGAAGGAACGGCGGCGAACATTCTGTCAAGATCGGCTTCGTTTGAAACTATGCGGGGTATACCGAACACGTCCCAAGGCGGATCGTCGGGGTGAATAGCCATTGAAACGCCGCACTCGTCGCAGACGGGAATTACCCTTTCAAGGAAATAAACAAGATTCTCAAACAACTGTTCGTGAGAAATTGCGCGATAGGCCTTTAAAAGCTTCTGCAATTCTTCGGGGGAATAACTTTCGTCCCAACCGGGAAGGTGCAGGTTGTTGGGATCTATCTTCCGGAAATCTTCCCAGGAATATGCAAGAGAATTGCTTCCGTCCGCATTGACGTGACGCATTTCGGTACGCAACCAGTCAAATACGGGCATAAAGTTATAACAGATGCACTTTACGCCGTACTTTGCAACCAGACGGATATTCTTACAATAGTTTTCAATATACTCGTCGCGTTTGCCGCAACCCATTTTTATGTCTTCATGGACGGGAATGGATTCTATAACCTCCATTTCCAGCCCCTTTTCTTCCGTGACTTTTTTAAGCCGCGCAATTGTTTCCTCCCTCCATACATCGCCGACGGGCACGTCGTACGCGGCGGTGACTACGCCGGTCATGCCGGGGATCTGACGGATGTGTTCGAGGGGAATACAATCGTTTTCCCCGTACCAACGGAAAGTTAATTTCATTTTTCACCTCATATCGAAATTAAAAACTAAATTCATTGCAAAATAAACATTTATTTTGATTTTTACAGTATTTTCATGCGGTTTTACGCAGAACCGACGTGAAAATCGGTTCTGCGCTTACCGCACGGTTTATGGAATGATATTCTGAAACAATCAACCTATGCTCTTCAATTCAAGCTGCAACTCTTCGATTTCGGACTGTATGACCTCACGCGTTCTTGCAATCTTCTTTGCGGTAACGAACTCCACTGCGCCCGTCGCCGCCGTAAGAAGGATCGTGACCGCATACATAACAGCCGAGATAACGCCGTAGTTGAGGGCGCTTACCGAGTTTGCGTTTCCGCTTTCCAGATCGGAGAACCATACATAGCCCATCAGGGTTGCACGTTCGTCCAGAACGCGGTACAGGCACAAGCTGAAAAGCACGACTGCGGCTATACGCACGGCGTCAAAAACGTACATGAATATACGCCCTTTAAGATAAATGCTTAAAAAGAACATTGCAATAAGGAATCCGACGGCAATCTCCGTCATGACCATGACCGATTGAAGGGATTCTATGGCATAAGAGCTGTTTGCATAAGAGCTTAAAATCGCCATATATTCGGCTATTATACCTGCCGCAATGGGAAGCAGCATCAAGAGCGAGAGATATTCGTTTTTATTTATCTGATATTTTGTTTTTACGGATCTCATGATATTACTCCTTTTCCTCCTTTTCCCCGTCGTCGGCTTTTTTCTTTTTCAAGCGGGCAACCAAGTACGGACCGCATTCCGCATATACATACATGAGGAATCCGCACGCAATCACGATGCCCGCAACTATTTCAACCGCATAATAGGTGACGCGCCACCAGTTCCACACCCATACTACGCCCGTGGTATCCGTCATCCAGTTTGCAAGATTAGTCTGCGAGAATGCCCACAGCGAGTAATGCACGTCGTCCTGCAAAGCTTTAAGGAACGTTCCGTCGCCGCTTACGTTGTCTACGATTTCGGCAACTGCCACGCGCCATACGGTAGTCGTGCCGTTGTCCGTAAGGGAGGTATCATAGTTTGTTGTGCCTGCGAGAATGCTTTCGTAATAGGGCATGTAGGTGCTTACATTGCCGGGAGGAAGAAGGTCGCTTGTAGCATAGCCGTTATAATCCCACTCCCCGCGGAGAATATTCTTCATAAGTCCCGTATGCGCGCCCGCATAGCATGCGCCGATTCTGTTATAAGCCGTCATGATGCCGATCAGTGAGGATCTGTTGCCCTCGCTGTCGTAACAGCCTTCCAACGCTATCTGGAAGCCGCGCAATTCGTTTTCGCGCGCCGTCTGTTCGTTCATATAAGTGGACAAGCCGAGACGGGAAGTTTCAGAATCGTTGAACGCAAAGTGCTTTACGGCGGCGATAAGTCCCTTTGAAAGCGCGCCTGTGCCTACCTCATACGAGGTATAGCCGCTTAAAACGCCGTCCTCGGAGTAATATTCGCCGTTTCTGCCGTTGTAAGGCGTGCGGTGGATATTAATACTGGGAGCCCATACCATGGGGATATTGATAAACAGTGCGTCGTTACCCCAGAGCACGCCCATTTCATACATCAGTTCCTTATTCCAACAGGAAGCCATAAGCGAGGGCGAACCGAATGTATTGCAGTAATATTTAGCGTTCGCGTCATCGGCGGAAACATACCAGGGCGCGTTTTCATCGGACATACCCGAGAGCGTCTTCTGGATACCGACGGAGCCGTTTTCAACGTAAGAGCTGCCCGCCACAAAGTGAATTGAATCTATCTGGTAGAAACTTCTGTTGCCGCTTGCCGTAAATTTGACGGCTTCTTCCACCGTTATTCTGCTTAAAAGTTCAGACCATTTTTCGTCGTCGAAATCCGAACCGAACATATCGGTATAGTTTACCGCATCGCCGTCCGCCTCCGCGCCGAACGTCACGTCAATGCTTTCCGTAGCCGCGGGAGTGTAGAAGGAGTTTTTTAAGTATGACAGCATCTCGTTCGTAGTTGACAGACCGCTGTAAGACTTGGGCCAGGTGCCGCTCCAATCCGAACGTGAAAGATAGGTCACCGTATTTTGTTTGTAATAGTTGTAATCCGCGTCGTCGAGCTGATTGGTTACCGCGACGCCCGCCTTGGAAGTCGCGAACGTATCGGTTTCCTTATCCCAACTGAACTTATACGCAGCCTTTTTATAGCCCTGCGCGTCCATTCCGTCATCGGTTGTATATCCCTTTGCCGCGAGAATATTGTTTATCGCCGCATGCGCGCCTTCCGTCTTATCGTTGGGGTTGCAGCCGAGCGCGAAGTAGTACTCGCTGCTCTGTTCCATGACGTAGCTCTTCGCCTCATAAGCGTCATACGAAGCGAGATACTGCAAATCCACGTCTACGGTTACTTCCTCGCTCTCTCCTTTGGCAACAGCGATTTTTTCATAGCCGAGGAGCTGTACGGAAGCCTTTTCAATAGAATTTGTCTTGTCGTATTCAGTGTAAGGACTCTGTCCGTAGACCTGAACGACGCTCATTCCGTCAACGCTGCCCGTATTTTCAACGGTTACGGTTACAGTCGCAGTTTTACCGTCGGCGGAAATTTCCGCCCCAGTTATTTCCTGTTTGAAAGTTGTGTATGAAAGACCGTAGCCGAAGGGGTAAGTTACTTCGTCGGAATAATTCCATTTTGCCCCGGTAGCGTAAGCGCCCGCCCCCGTTGACGAGGAAGCGTTGCCGTTGCCCAGAACGGTATCTTCATACCTTGTTTCATAATATTTATATCCCGTATATATGCCTTCCGCCTGAACGACATAGGCGCCGCCGTAATACATATTGGCGTTGAGGCCGTAAGTCGCTTCATCGGAATAGAGGTACAAGCCCCAGTTTTTCATGGCGGGCGAGGAAGCCGAATCCGAGGCATAGGTATCTACAAGCCTGCCCGAGGGATTGGCCTTGCCGGCAAGAATGTTGGAAACGCCGATAAAGCCGTAGTTACCGGGGTATCCCGCCCATAAAACGGCGTCAACGCCTTCGTCTGCTTCAAGCTCGCCGAGTTCCATTGCGTTCGACGTAGTTACGATAATGACTGTCTTTTCAAAGTTAGTTTTGGAGTAATTTATGAGCTCGCGCTCGCCGTCGCTGAGGCTGAGGACGTTTTTGGATTTGGATTGCGAAAAATCGTCCGCATTTACGCCCGCCGTTCCCGCATAATATTCCGCCTGTTCGGAAGAAGGTCTGCCTATGACGACTATGCCGACGTCGCCGTATTGGGAAATGCTTGAATTAAATTCAGATTCCCCCGCGCTTTGCTTTATCTCATCGATCGAGGGTTCGGCGATTGCAAACTGTTTCCCCAAAACGTCCTCGACGTAATATCCAAGCCCCGAAAGCTTGTTGCTCTTCGCATATTTATCCCCGTCCGAAACGGCGTTATATGCGTCGCAAACGGTTGCATTTACGCCAAAGCCCGTATCGGTAAGCGCGGTCTGAAAACTCACGTTTTGCGCGGCTGTTACGGGCGAACCGATATCCATGCCGTATATCGCATGAGCCGACGTACTGCGAAACCCCATGAGCGTGATTTTATCGCTTGTGGATAAAGGGAGCGCGTTATTTCTATTTTTAAGAAGAACGCTGCCCTCTTCCGCAAGGCGTATGCCCATTTGCTTGTGCGCCGAAACAAGCGCGTCGGTGTTTGCCGAGCCGTCGGAATTAAGATACTCCTCGTCGGGAGTAAAGCTGTTGTATTCGCCGCCGCCCGTTGTTTTATATGTTTTTGTATTGAGGAAGTTATTTACCTGATCGGCGTTTGCTTCCAACATGCCGCCCGCAGCAAAACCGGCGGCAAGTATAAGGGAAAACGACATCATTAAAATCCTGCCCGTTTTGCGCATAACGTTCAAATTAATCGGTTTCATTCTGCACCCCCTTCAAGAGCCGCAGTCAAAGCCGCGACGCTTCCTTTGAATTTTTGGCTGAGCGCCGCGCTTGCGGGCGAAACGTAGTACACATATATAACGTCCGCGTCGGCACCGTCGCCCGTGATTTCAGCCGTAGTATAATCGTTGTAAACAAGCACGAGAGTATCCGTATCCGCGTACCAAGCATACCACCCGCTTTCGCCGCCCGTATAACCGTGAAGATTATACGACATCGCATATGTGCCGTCGTCATAAAGCACAAGCTCCATTGAGCTACCCTCGGTTACGCTTGTGGAAGCAAATTCGTATACAACTTCGGGATTATCAGATACGCTTACATTGCCCGTTGCCGCATTCAAAGCCGCCAGAGAACCTTTGAAAGTTTGCGTCAAGCCCGAATCGAAATAGAAAGATATTTCGTCGCCGTTTACGGTTACTTCCATTTCCGAGCCGTCCGAATATGTCAAGCCGAGCTTGCCGTTTTCATACGTCCAGCCGCCGTCTATCGTGCCCGTATATCCGTGCAGTGAGTATTCAAGCTCCCAACTTTCATCGTCGTAAAGCGTAAACGTCATGGAGTTACCTTCGGTCACGCTTGTGGGGCTGAATTCATAAACCGCCTTTCTTTCAAACGCTTTAACCAACCCCGCGACGCTTCCTTTGAATTTTTGGCTGAGCGCCGCGCTTGCGGGCGAAACGTAGTACACATATATAACGTCCGCGTCGGCACCGTCGCCCGTGATTTCAGCCGTAGTATAATCGTTGTAAACAAGCACGAGAGTATCCGTATCCGCGTACCAAGCATACCACCCGCTTTCGCCGCCCGTATAACCGTGAAGATTATACGACATCGCATATGTGCCGTCGTCATAAAGCACAAGCTCCATTGAGCTACCCTCGGTTACGCTTGTGGAAGCAAATTCGTATACAACTTCGGGATTATCAGATACGCTTACATTGCCCGTTGCCGCATTCAAAGCCGCCAGAGAACCTTTGAAAGTTTGCGTCAAGCCCGAATCGAAATAGAAAGATATTTCGTCGCCGTTTACGGTTACTTCCATTTCCGAGCCGTCCGAATATGTCAAGCCGAGCTTGCCGTTTTCATACGTCCAGCCGCCGTCTATCGTGCCCGTATATCCGTGCAGTGAGTATTCAAGCTCCCAACTTTCATCGTCGTAAAGCGTAAACGTCATGGAGTTACCTTCGGTCACGCTTGTGGGGCTGAATTCATAAACGGGCATGGTAGCGGGCAATACGGAGGAGAGTCCGGCCGATGAAGCAACGTAGGACTGCGTGGAAGTACCGTCGGCAGACGTATAATTGAGTTTTAACAAGTTGCCTTCCGTTGTGGAAGATATTAATACGTCATCCGAAAGAGTAAGCGTAAGAACGCCCTTCTTCCATTCATAAGTTCCCGTTTCTTTAACGCCTTTGGCTTCGTCGGTATAGGTATAAGTGCCGTCGCCGTACAGATTGAGCGTAACATTCGCATCCGCTTCGGGGATCAATTCATACAGGACGTCGCATATAACCGCCTCCATTTCCTCAACGGAACCCGTATACTCCTGATTAAGCTGGTCGGTTACGGAATAACAGTATTTGAAACTTATTTTGTCGCCATCTATAGTCGCAGGCGTTTCCGTACCCGCAGGGTCAGTAAAGGTCAGAGTCTGTGTAAGTCTGTCCCATACATAGGAGCCGCTTTCGCTCACGCCGTTAGCCGCCCAGGCAAACGTGTACGTGCCGTCGGCATAAACGTCGAAAGTTATAGCCTCGTTCGTCGCCGAAGTGAACGTATAACCTACTTTTTCGGGAGTAGTATCTACGGGCTCTTCGGGCTTAGGAGTGGTTCCCTCGCCTTCGGCAAGCCCTACGAACGAGAAAGTGCCGTAGTCGTATGTGCCTAACTTGATTATCTGCGAACAGTTGCCGTAGCCGCTGTCTGCGATATAAACGCCGTAGATAAAATCCACGACCTTTTCTTCGTGGCAGGTGCCCGCGCCGAAGTCCAGATCATCAGTTTCGGTATACTTTATTACGTAACTGCCGAGGGGGTACTCAAGCGTCATCGAATATACGTCCACTTCCACCGCTATGCTTGTGCATGCGGAGAGAACTATTGTGGTTGAGTCGGTAGCCGTATACGTGCCGTAATAAATATAGCGGTTGAAGTTTTTACTTCCGTCGTCGCCCCAACGCGCGTCGGCGACTTCGTCCCCGCCCATTTCCTTGGTTAAGGTATACGTTCCGTCGTTACTTAAAACAAGGGTATCCTTTGCGTATGCGCCGGCGCTTGCCGTGACGGACCAAAGAGAGGTGTCTACAACCTCTTCATACCAATATTTGTTATATACCGTTACGTCCAACGTATAATTTCCGGTAATCTCGCCGGCTCCGTTTCCTTCCCCGTCGCCGTCGCCCGAACTGCCGCCGCCGGAGCCGCCGCCCGCATTATCGAGCGCAGGCAACAGGGCGCTGCATGCGGTCAATCCGGCCATGGCAACCGTTGCCGCCAAGCACAATAAAAGCAACAACATAGTTTTTATGCGTCTTTTCACCTTTTCCTCCATTCTCTTTTATTATGAGAAAATATTTTTATTTCAGTACGCCTTCGGCGTTTTCTGACAAATAAATGTAATTTATGTATTAAGAACGCGACAGTTCACCGCCCACTTGCGTGGGCGGTGATTTTTTTGGGGACAGACCCCAAAAAAATTTGTCCTTTTATGTCTTTTATTAACATATTATTGTAACCAATAACATTTTATACGATAGACCGCAAAAAAGCAATTGCATATTTTACAAATTAACATTGCATATTTACCACAAACTATGTTGCAAAAAAATTTTACAGGTTTATAAATTCTTCGTTTCCTTCTTTCGTTTCCTCCTTCGTTTCCTTCTTCGTTTCCTTTTTCTAATCATCATCCGCACGAGTTAAGGCATACGTTTGTCAGCCGCTGCAAAGAGTGCGGCGTTGCGAATGAGGTAGTAAGCCTCTGGGCCGGACATAGTCTTAGCGGCACGATAACCTCTACGGTCTATACGCATTATTCGGACGAATTTCAGCTAAAAGAAGCCGAGAAAGTAGATTATCTTAGTTGGGAGTTTGAGGAAGAATAACTCAATTTTCTCCCCCAAAACTCCCGAAAAAAGCTCTGCCAGCTCCCAAAAAACTCCCAAATCGGGGTAAAAATCAACAAAAGCACTCGGCGAAAAGATTTGCAAAGCAAAAATTTTCGCCGAAAAAGGAGCGGCAAGCGTAAAAAATGACAGGTTTTCTATTGAAAACCTGTCAAAAAAGTCGCTTTGCCGCGACGCTGGCTGGGGCGAAGTGATTCGAACACCCGAATGACGGAGTCAGAGGTTGGAAAAAATTCAAAAAAACGGCTAAAAAACAATAAAATACACACAATTTTGACCGATTTTTGAACTTTTCCCCACAAATTCCCCCACAAAATAAGTTGTTATACAATAATGCAACACTAACGCATAATTGTGCAAGTGCCTTTTGCACAATTATATTATCCGAATTTTGTTGTAATGGCTTGATAAGCGTATTAAAAATTGCTATTATATCTTCCCGTCTATAAATACAAGGCTCAAACGGCGGACAAATGAAAGCCGTGACGCGCAGATACGGAGATGTAGCCCGCGCCGAACCATTCCCAACCGCCGTTCTTTGCTTTAAGCAAATTCTTATTTGCATAATTTATAAAATGCAATCACAAGCAATTCCGCTCCGTAAAAAATCAAGGTAAACGCGGCGTTCCGAATTACCGCTTTGAGAATTTCCCTGTCCCGCTTCCGCACAATGGAAGAAGTCATAGCAACCAGTAGCAGCGGCATTGAAATTCTGCCCAAATCTTTCACTAAATCCAACGCGTCGAATACGCCTTCGTATTGTCCGAATCCGGCGGAAAACTCGATTTTGAGTTGTACTAACAGCGCAATTTGCGAAAGCATCATAAATAACAGCGCGATATATTTTATGGCGGCGGAAGAGAGACGCGGGCTGTATTTAATTTCGGAAAAAAGAAGTCGTTTTTTATAGGCATGATTCTTTATATAGTAACATCCGCTTGTCCATCATCTTGCTCAACAATTCTTGTAAACTTTTCCCCGTTTGATTTGTTCATAAAGTATTATATCTTAATTTTAAGCACACGGCATAGCAATACTTTCGCAAAATAAAAACGAATCCCCCTTGCGCAGACCGCTTATACAATCTGCGCAAGGTAATTCGTTAAGGAGGAGAAAAACTTAAAAAAGTTAGTGTAAATTAAATAAAACCGATTTTATATTTTATTCTTCTTTTTCTTCCAAAGGTTTTTCTGCGTCAGCCACGTCTTCTATACGCAATTCGCAACTTTTTAAATCTCTGATAAGCAGCACTGCAAACAATGCAGCCAGTGCAACTGCGCCTACGTAAGCAATTACGTTTACCGCTATGTACAACGCCTGAATAGAAGAAGTATCCGCCGCTTCCGCAACGACTTCACGGTTAAGCGCCGCAGACGCGTATGAGTAGAGAATATGTTTTGTTGCCGTCTTCATGGCGCAGATACCTGCATCAGTATCCTTTATACCATCGCAACGCAACCATGCAAGGCTTGCATTTTGTCCGTATTTTGTTGCAAGTAACATATCTGTGCCTGCGCAAAGCGCTCTTTCCGCGCCCATAATAGAATCACCCGCAAGGTCTGTGTTGATAACGCCCTTGAAGTTCCACTCTTTGCGCACTATGCCCGTCATAAGGTTGAAGTTACCGCCATTCCATTGCGCATTGAAGAGCATAAACGAACTCATAAGCCCCGTAAGTTTGCCCTGCTTTATGGCAATTTCAAAGGGACGGAGATAAATTTCACGCGCCGCCTGCTCACTCATTACACAGTTCATACCGTCCGAGCGGTGCGTTTCAAGCTCATTAAACGCAAAATGCTTTGCGTATGTATAAACTCCTTTCTGGAATGCGCCGTAAGCAACAGAAGCACCCATTGTACCCGTTATAAAAGCATCTTCCGAGAAATACTCGCTTGTACGGCCTTCAAAAGGCGTACGGTGGATATTCATACCGGGGGCATACCAGCCCGTATTACTGAACGCGTTGCCTTCCATACCTACGGCTTTACCGTATTCTTCTATCAGGTCAACGTTCCACGTAGCCGCCATAATGGGTTCGGAACAGAAGCCCGTTGTTTCCTGCTCTATTCCTACCGAAGCTTTAAGAAAGTTGCTGTAACCCGTAGGGCCGTCATAATCATAGCCCTGAATTTTACCGATAGAGTCAATTGCTATCGTACCGTAGCCGCCGCGAGCTATCAACTCTTCCATTTCAGATACGCTTAATTGGCTTATAAGAGCGTCCCAACGTGGGTCGTCATAGTCTACTTTACCGAGAACCTTTCTGTTGCCGTTTTCATCCGTTGTATAAAGCGGGTTGCCGTCCTTATCCGTGGTATATAAATCCACAAGCGAATATTTTTTCGGCTGCCCCGTAACCGCGGAAGTAAATTCGGCATTCTCGGTTAAATGTGCGGTATTATAATTCTTATAGGTATTGCTACCGTAGTTGGCGGTAAGCGCCTTATATAGTACACTGTCCGAAGAAAGCTCAATCTTGCCGTTTGCGTTTGCCTCTTTGGAAATAGTCTGAGAGGCATTGGCAAAGCCGTCCTTTCTTGAAAGTTCGTTGAACCCTGCCGTTGAATCGTTGCAGGCAACTCCCGTATCGTTATCAATTACTTCCAACAGATTTACTGCCGTAGTATAATCGGACGAACGCTTATTTGCACCCGAATATTCCACACCGCTTACGGTAAAAGATTTACACCTCGTTGCATCGTCGGCATAGTCCTTCCAGCAATGCGCACCGCTCGTAGCGGACGCAAGATAAAATTTATATTCGCCGCCCGCAAGAACATAGCATCCCTTGCCGTTATTTGCTGAAGAATCATACGACGCGAGATATTCCTCGTCTACGGCCAAGGTTACAGTTGCTTCGCCGTCTTTTGAAAGTTCTTCGGTCTTATCGAAAGCAACGAGTTCAACCTTAGGCGCTTCTACCCCGCCGTTGGTATAGGGTTTTTCTACGTAAAGTTCTAATACGTCTTTGCCCGCGATATCCCCAGCGTTTGCTGCCTTCACCGTAAAAGTGAACGTACCGTCTTCATACGTAGCGTTTGTTATTTCTTCCGTAAAGGTCGTATAGGAAAGTCCGTAGCCGAACGGATATGCAACAACGCCTTTATAGCCGCTTCCGTATTCATTGCTTACTTCATTCCAATAACCTTCCGCGTCGGCGGTTTCGTACCACTTGTAACCTACATATATGCCTTCGTTATAATTTGTATAGGAACCGATTGCTTTCCCGTCTGAATTTACGTATTGGGAATTATCGTTTATCGTGGTATAGTACGACGATGAAGTTTCCTGTTCGTACATCCATGTATCTACGAGTCTGCCCGAAGGGTTAGCCTTGCCGGCAATCACGTTTGCAATACCATAAGTACCATACAATCCCGTACCGCCTACCCATAAAATTGCGTCGGCATATTTCTGCACGGGTCCCAACTCCATAACGTACGAGCTGTTTATAAGCGCGATTACTTTAAATCCGTTATCGTGCAATTCCTTAAGTAATGCAATTTCGTTTGAACCGAGTTCAAGCGAATTGGCATCGTTGGTTCTGTCGCCGTCGGCGCCCTCGCCGCCCGAAGTTCCGAAAGTAATAATAGCGTATTCGGAAAAACTTTTCGCGTCCGCAAACGACGTAACCGCCGTGTACTTCGAAAGCGCAACTTCATACTGCCCGGCAATTGTATTGCCAACCGTATCGCCTTGGTCTGTTCCCGGTTTATTTTCCACCAGCATATTCCACAGAGGTTCGTTGATTTTAAATCCCGCACTTTCAAGCCCCATCTTTAAATTAGCGCTTTGCGTGTTGTTTGAACCCGAACCAGAGCCGCCCTTATACATAGAAGCCGATAACACGCCGTAAACGTTTATAGGCGTAGAATCGTTAGTTTTCACAGGCAATACGCCGTTATCGTTTTTAAGCAATACCGCGCCTTCCTCTTCAAGACGGATATTTACGTCTTTGGAATTTGCAAGCGCTGCCTCCACATATTCGTCGGAAGCCCTTGCCACAGTACCAAAAGCGCCTTCGAGAATGTGCTTATACTGCGGATACAAACAGTCCGCCGCAATACCCAATGCAAGCAATAACGCCATAAAAGGTAAAATAATGTAATACAGTTTTTTGCGTTTTGATTTACTCATATTTATCTCCCTTTAAAAATAATACCGGAAAGTCGAATTTTTCGCCTCCGGTATTATCATCTTCTATCGTTATTTTGTTTAACAGTACCGCCAGCTTAAAGGTTAGGAAGGGTAATATCTTTAACTTCGGTAATCGAGCTACCGTTTACGACAAACGTTGCACTGTTCAAAATCGTGGAGCAAAGCATGCTGGGAACGACTTTGTTGTTTACCGCCGTAACGCTGTCAGCATCGTCAGCCGTGTCGGAATCAAGCGACCAGGGTGCGTTGGGTATATAGTTAGCAAACGAGTCTGCGTGCTTTTCAATAGTTCCCGTCAAAGCTACCTTCACGTAAGTGGGTTGGGATACCTTATATCCGCCGGTAACGGCTTCGCAAGTTCCCTGGAAAGTATAAGAGAAATCACCTTCACCCGTATATTCTTCACCGGCGCCCTTGATGTGAGCAGTTAAAGTAAGAGTGTAAGCCGTATCCTCTACGTCAAGTGTACAGGTCCATTTGCAACCGACTCCGTCACATGTACCGCCGTCACCAAGCGCAAGCTTTTTGTTACCCCAGCTGTTGATGTTAATCATACCCACGCCCGCTTCTTCACCGAAAGAATTTATGTGAACGAAGCTGTAATCCCACGATTCAATATTATCGAACGTTGTGGAGTACGACTTTGCTTCTGCATCGCCATCGCCACAAGCAGCGAAAGCTATACACATCACTACCGTAAGTACCGCAATTGTAACGGCGCTCATAATTTTGCCTAATTTATTCATTTTTGTCTCTCCTTATGAATTTTTTATTTTAATGATTGCTAATTACGTGCATAGTATAAATTGAATAATTTATTCTTTCAATAAGAATTTCTCAAACGGTATCCCGCATTTCTCAAATGCAAAATCACTTATGTTGTGCCACAAGCCAGTCGAAAACAGCGTCTATCGCATAGGCGTATTTAAAACTTTGCATGTGTTCCGCAACTCCGTCACCCGTACCGGTAACCTGTTTGAACCCGAGGAAAGTCTGAGCGTAACCCTTGTCTAATTCTGCCTTTACCGCCGAATTCAATGCGTCTCCGCCCTTGTGGTCAAGGTCGTAAAGCTTGCCGTATTCAACGCCCTTATCTTTAAGCGCCTGCTCCACCGCATCCTGCCCGTACGGAGCTTTTTCGTCCAGACGGGAAGCAATATAAACAAATTTTTGATTTGCAAATTTAGCAGAAGCTATTATCGCGTTATATTGCTCGTCACCTACGTTGCCTCCGGGTTGACAGCCGACGTATACCGTCGCCGCAAATTTATCGGGATAAGCGTCGTTTATTGCAAAATCCAAAATTCCGCCCATAGACTGTCCCGTTAAATACAGCCTGTCTTCATCTATGCCGTATTCACCGATTAGTTTATCTATAATTGAAACCACCAAATCACCGGCAGCGCCGCCCGTACCCGTTTCTGAGAACCTTATCAAAAGCATAAATACGGGATTTTTTTGCATTTTATCTTCGGTCAACCAATTCTGCGGACACGCAGCTGCCTTGTACTGCTTCAAATTCGAGCCAACGTAAGTTGAATCGGGAACGTAAGTTATAAGCGGAAGCTTTTTACCGCCTATATACGATGACGGAACGTACAGCGAACATTCTATTTTCGCCGCACTGCCGTCCGAAGCCGTATAAGGGTAATCAAAATCTTCCCAAACGCCCTGTGCGGTTTTGCCTACCCTTATGTATAATGCGGGTAATACGCCGAAGTCACCGTTTACCGCAAGCCCGTCAGAGCTGTCCGTCAATGAAAACGTAGCAACGTTGTTTGTTACCGTGCCCTTCTTATTCACCCCGCAAACAGCGTAACGGGTATCACCCGCGGAACGTAGCATATAGTAGCAAGCAGCTTCACCGTCAAGCGTGTTGCCTTCGCCCGAAGGACGGCAACCCTGAATAGTTGCATACTTTGTAAACGAACGGCTTTTTATCATAGAACGTGAAGTATATCCGTAATCAACGTTTTTCAAATCTTCATAAGATTGTAGGAATACTTTATCACGGGTGGCATTCTGATTTTTCTGAAACTCATTATCCGCCGAATATCCCGTCATACTGTTATCAAGGGTTATTGTCTGAATGAATAGCTGCTCGCGTTCGGTAAACGCCAAGTTATAAAAATCATTATTCAGGAACGAGCGTACCGAACTTGCTTCCCAGTCGTTGACGAAAGTCTCCGTGCCGGGAATAACCATATTTTTATCGTCCCCTTCGTAAACCGCCTGATATGGCTGACCTTCAAGCGAATACTTAGAGCTTAAAAACAGTTTGCCGCCGCTGTATTCAAGTACGTTCCATTTAATGGGTTCATAACCGAACCAATAAACGGTATTAAGTTCAAACCCCTGATTATCTATATAAGAATTGTCCGCACCCGCAGCAAGCTGACTGTAATAGGGGCGGTAATTGAGAAGGTACACTCCCCTGTACTTCTTGCCGTTTACAGCTATATCCTTATAGAACATATAGTCCGCTTGCTCGCCTTGGGAATAATAGCGGTAACTAATCCAGTCGCCTGCATTGTCCTCCGAAGGCAACGTTCCCTGCTGAGCCGCAAGAAGTGCAACGGTTGCCGCGTCATTGACTACTGATTGCGGATAGCTGCCGAAGTATACCAAATCGCCTGTCGTATAGGTTTTGCTTCCGTCAACATCTTCGATATAATAGCCGTATTCGGCAATCGCCGCGTCAACCGTAGTCCCGCCGAAATCGGTATAGCCGCAATCCTTGCAGACCTTGCCTTCAAAGTTGTGCTTGCCCGTCGCGGGAGTAGTTTCAATTGAAGATTCGCTGCAACCGCTGCAATAATAAGTAGTCTCACCCGCCTCACCGCAAGTCGCTGTGGTACTGCCTGCAACCATATCGTGAATATGTGCTTTTTCGCCGCCGCACGCAGTCAGTCCGAAAGTCAACAGTAAAGATAAACCGGTGATACAGGAAATTAACCTCTTTTCCATTTGCCGCCTCTTATTTGCAAATGGATTTTACCCAGTCGGTAAGTCCGTGAGGAGTATCTACGTCGTTATGCCCCCAGCCCCACATAAGATTAAACTCTGTGTTAATACCTTTCTTTTGCAATAAAAGCGCAAGCGTTGCGGAAACGGTACTTGAAGTATCCGCGTCCTGCGTTCCCATATTTATACGGAAGTTGGGGGATATTGTGCTTTCAGCCTCGCCAGTTACGTAAGAATAAGCGTTTATATATTTCGACCACTCGATAACTTCTTCATCGTGGCTATTATCGTAATAAATCTGATAATACTGCTCGTACTCGTCGGGATAGTCATCTTTAAGTTCTTCTATAAATTCGGCAATGCGCTGACTGTAATGCCTTGCCGCGTCCGCCGAACCCGCCTTTGAACCCTGTTTGCCGAAAACTTCGGTGTCGCCGCTTAAACTGAGGTTGTCGAACGCGGGGCAGGTTTTCTGTCTTGCGCGGTAACCGCTTAAAACAAGCGCGTCCAACGCGCTGTCGTAACCTTCGGGGGTAACAATCGTAGCTTTCTTCGTTGTAGCGTCGTAAGTAATCCAGTCGAGTTTTTCCGCGTCCGCCGCACCGTTCTTTCCGTACTGCGTATCGGTGGTGTAATCCTTATAATCTGCTTCAAAATTCTGCGCGTAATCTTCAAAAGAGGCTTCATACTTACTTACAAGCCAATCGTAATAAGTTCCGCTTTTGCTACCGTCTGCGGCAAGAGTAAGCGTATTTCCGTTTTCGTCTTTAAGCTCGAATGCGTTGATATAGGTTGCGTACTCTACGGTAAGTTTTTGGCTTAACGCTTTCTGGAAATCAGTCAGATCTTCGTCATCCTGATTAAACATCCACTCGTAAGCATAGTCTGCGTGCAGTAAATCGGTAATGGGGCAATATGCCTGTGTCGCAAATATATCGTCGGTTTCGTCCATACAAGCACCCATTGCTTCAAGATAGGTATCGAAGTACGGATTGTTGCCCGAAGCGCCTAAAAGTGCGCTCATTGCTCCGCCCGAGCTCGTTCCTACCGAAACAATTCTTTCCGCATTGCCGGGGATTACGGAATTATTGTGTTTCAAGAAACGTACGCCCGCTTTAAGGTCGGCTATCGCAATAGGCCCTCTGCCAATAATATTGTCGTTTTCGTCGGCGGTATTTTTGCCGCGTTCGCCCACCATACACACGACAAACCCTTCGTTAATCATATTGATTACCCAGCCGTACTGCGTGGCTCTTGTAGAGTTACCCGTCAAAGTGAAAGGTCCCATTCCCACGTAAGAACCGTGGCTGTTCCAATATATAATAGGCGCGGTTTCTGCGGTAAACCCGCCTACCGTAGCCGTCTTGTTTATGCTGCCGTTATCATTCAAGTAAGCCGTAGGAACGTATAAATCCATGCTTTGCCCCGCATACGTAGGATTAGTGCAATACACTGCGTGCGCCGTGTAATACGAAACGTTAAACTTAGCATTAGTCTTCTTTTCCCAGCTTTTTACTTGGTCGGTAAATTCAAGACTAAGTACTTGTTCGTCGTTGTCGTCGTTGTCGTCGTTACCCGTATTGTCTCCGTCGCCGTTATTACAGCCGGTAATCGCAAACACCGAAGTAAAGGTCAAAGCTCCGGCAACAAGAAATGTGCCTAAGATTTTGAATAATTTTTTCATTATTTTTCTCCTTATATTTTTTTGCCCTCAAATAATAAATAAAACGCGCATTTCTTTCAATACGCGTTTCTTAAATGTTTTATAAAATTTCCCAATCGGTTATTTACGGTCGGGCAACAGCACTAAGTCAAAACTGAAAATTCCGTCCTGCGCTTTCAGCTTCATATTACCGCCGTATTTTTGAACGATATGCTGTATGCTACGCACACCAAAGCCGTGTGTGCGCTTATCGGATTTACTTGTTTGTAGTACTCCGCCGACAAATTTAGGTGCGTCAACGAAAGTATTTTCTATGTGAACGGACACTACATTCATTTCGCTTTTTACAAACAGGCTTATAATCCTGCCGCCTTCGTCGGCTATCTTTTTAACTGCATCTATCGCATTGTCAAGTGCATTTCCGAACATGACGTAAATATCTAAATCAGTCATAAAATCAAGCACGGTTCCGTCGGCTATCGCCGAAAAGTTTATTTTTTGGTTTGTGCATAAACGCGACTTTTCGGTAAGAACAACGTCCAACGCCTTATTGCCCGTACGGAAAGCAGTATCAAGCACGGAAACTTTTTCAGCCATTTGATTGAGTTCGTTCTCAACGTCGGAAGTTACGCCTGTATCCCGCACAGCGTTTAATATAACGTTTATCTGCCGCTTTAAATCGTGTGCGTTTATATTGACCGAATCAATGCTATCTTTTGCAATCTCGAATTGTTCTTTCTGTTTAACCAGCATTTGCTGCGTCTGTATTTGCTCGAATTTTGTTTTCTGTAAGTTAAGCAAAGTAAACTGCATAAACAAACCGATAACGCAGATTGCAATTCTTATAATCAACAAAAATAAATACAAAGGATTTGCCTCGGCGCTGTCTCTCGGCGCTTCAACACTGCTAAAAACGATATTGATAAATACTATGATAAGCAACGGAATCAATATCACGTTATTCAAATAATTTTCATCGTCGCCGCGATATTGTCTTACAAACAGATAATAACACAGAGCATAAACTGCAGCAAAGACCGCAATATAAACTAAAATATTTATCGGGTTATATATAAAGGAGCTCATTATTCCTATCGGTTCGGAAGGATTTTGCAATCGGCAACAAAGATTGAATATACATCTTGCAATATTCTGTACGGCAAAAGCAGCACAAGCTTTAAACATTATATCGATTTTATCCGTTTTAAAAGTCAGGTATGCAACAACGGCTACCACCATGAATAATATTAAATCTATAACCGTTGTCAAAGCAAATGATACCGTGAATTTAAACGAACTGTATCCCGGTTCAAAGCCGTTCATAATAAAGCTCTTTAACCACACCGTCAAAAAGGAAAGTCCAATTATAAACACGACGCCTAAGACAATTCTCAACGGCCATAACCGTCTGCGCGCCATAGAACCGCTGAACATAAATATTGCGACAAGCACTTCCAACGGAAAAAACGCAAAACTGATTGCCCGTAAATAAAAATACATACTACACTCCTCTGCCAAGGAATATGGTAAAACTATCCATAAACGCTTTTCTTTTTCTGCGGCTTATGGCAAGTACGGTTTCGTCCATCATAGTAATATCGTTTTCGCTTACCGATGCAATGTATTTCATATTTATAAGATAACAACTATTACACCGCACAAAACCATACTCTTTTAGTTTCTCTTCAAGGTTGCTCAATGAACCGCATACGTCCACTTGCTTATCGTCCGATAGGTGAAAAATTAAATGATGCCCGATAACTTCTATATAAAATATATCACATACGCGCATTACGTTTACGCCGTTGACGCCGTTTACAGTTATTTGTTTTTCAGGTTGTTTTGATATGTTGGATAAAGCACGGGAAAGTTTAACGGAAAAATTTTTATAGGACACGGGTTTCAAAATATAGTCAAGTGCGCTGACTTCGTAACCCTTAACGGCAAATTGTGCCATATTAGTTACAAATATTAACGTAACTACCGAATCGATTTCCCTTAAACGGTGTGCGCCGTCCATACCGTTCATTCCGGGCAATTCAATATCCATAAACACTATATCAAACCCGCCCTTATATTCAAATAAGAATGTTTCTATATCCCTGTATTCTGTGATATTGAATGTAATTGTTTTTTCATTTCCGTACTGATGAAGCATATCTTTCAGCGAATTCAAGTAATATGCTTCATCTTCTACAATTGCAATCTTATAAATTTTACTCATTTGTTTTCCCACCTTACTAATATTTTGGGATAAAATATAACTTTATCAAGTATTAAATTAAATAAAATTTTCCCTATTTATTTTGCAACAGATAACAAATCTTTTCAAGTTCCGTTTCTCAAATGATACTTTCTGTTTCTCAAATGTAAAACGTGGTTTGCAATTTGCTTTATATTCTAACCAATTTTACAACATCAAAGATGAGTCAAGCAATAGTCTGAAATGAGAAAGGGCTACGCAAAAGAATAAGGCAAATACCCATATCGCTGATACCGGAAAAGTCTTGCGATAATCGATTTGGAGCAAGCAAAAGCGACTAACCGCTTTACCATGCGCGATGCCTGAAAAGAACATTTCCCGACAGGCACATTCACGTATTTGTAGGATTACAATAGATGTGAGGCTAAAACAAGGAAGAAAGAAAAGAGAGTAAAAAAGTAGAGCATATAAGTTTCTTTTGTGTTAAAGTTTAATTACTACAAAAAACTAACAAAGGAAACAACCTGCTCTATGAATACTGTATCACAAATCGCACGCTATCGTCAATCTGTTTTACTCTTTTTTTCCGCCGCTTGCATCGCAGGCGACGCAAGGCTTATGGGTGAAAAGTTTTACCAATTTACCGCCATCGACGAATATTCACGTTTCCGCTATTTAGCTGCCTTTAAAGACCAATCTTCCTATTCCGCCTCTGAGTTTGTTAAACGACAGCAAAAGTTTCAACCTCATCGTTAACGACGCTCTGTTTTACGGTTTGCCGATACTCTATAAAGTTCGCGCAAGGGGCTTTACGGATTCGAATCAAGACGGCTCGCTCGTAAGTTACAGGTGTTTTCTTTCGGTCGGCGATAATTTTCGCTTGTTCCGTAAAATTTAAAACGTTTTGATATAAAAAATTATTTTAATTTATATACCGTGTTTTTGCCTTGTCCTTCTTGATAAATCAAACCATTTTCAACCATTCGCTTTAATACTCTTGCTGCTG